>JAYULP010000169.1:0-1999 GCA_043763445.1 Polaromonas sp. | reverse complement strand
GCGAAGCTACTGCCAAAGCGCTGGCGTTGCATTTCGCGCAGTTGGACGCGGTAATGAGCGCTAGCGAAGCGCAATTGCTGGAAGTCGCTGACGTGGGCCCAATCGTTGCGCGAAGTATTCGTACTTTTTTCGACCAGCCGCATAACCGCGAAGTTGTCGAGCAGTTGCGCGCCTGTGGCCTGCGCTGGGCTGAGGGCGTGCCCGCTGCTGTTGCGCCCAAGCTGCTCAGCGGAAAAACTTTTGTCATCACAGGCACACTGCCAAGCCTGAGCCGCGACCAAGCCAAAGACTTGCTTGAGGCGGCAGGCGCAAAAGTAGCCGGTAGTGTCAGCAAAAAAACCGACTATCTGCTGGCCGGTGAAGATGCGGGCAGCAAACTGACTAAAGCGCAGGCGCTGGGCGTTGTGGTTTTGAGCGAAGCGGACATGCTTACCTTGCTAAATCCAGCCACCACTTAAAACTGATCCGCCGAGCACGCTGAGTCTGAGCTGAGCCTGCGCTTGGCAGTGGTGATAATCGCGCCATGACCGTAAGAGACATCCTGAAAATGGGCGACGCCCGTTTATTGCGTATTGCCCAGCCAGTGGCCGCGTTCGACACCGATGCGCTGCACCTTCTGGTGCTGGACTTGTTTGACACCCTACGTTCAGTGAACGGCGCAGGCTTGGCCGCACCGCAAATAGGCGTAGATTTGCAACTGGTGGTTTTTGGCACCGACGCGGTTAACCCGCGCTACCCCGAAGCGCCACTGATTGCGCGTACCGTGCTGCTAAACCCGGTGATTACAGCGCTTGGCACTGAGGAGGAAAATGGCTGGGAAGGCTGTCTGTCCGTGCCGGGTTTGCGGGGCCTGGTGCCGCGCTACTCGCGCGTTCGCTACAGCGGCTTTGATGTTTACGGCGAGCCCATTGAGCGAGAGGTCGATGGCTTTCATGCCCGTGTGGTTCAGCACGAGTGCGACCACCTGATCGGCAAGCTGTATCCAATGCGGATGCGGGATTTTTCGCAGTTCGGCTTTACCGAGGTGCTGTTTCCCGGCCTGAACCCACTCGAAGACGACTAGCTGCAGCGAGCCAGCCGGACGCAAAGCCAGTGGCTTGCGCCCTCAAGCGTTTGGCATGTTCAGGGCGTTTAGAGCGTTCAGCAGCTCGGTTTCGATCGCAATTTGTGCCTTGTTGTGCTGCAGCTGCGCGCCGTCAATTAAAAAAGTGTCTTCTACCCGTTCACCGAGCGTGGTGACTTTGGCTAGCTTGATATTGATGTGGTGCCTGGCGAGGATGTCGGCAATCACATAGAGCAGCCCAACCCGGTCGCTGGCCGACACGCTGAGCAGCCAGCTTTGGCCTTTATCGTCTGGCCGCAAGTCCACCCGCGCTGCCATGGGAAAACTTTTGACCCGCCGGGACACACGCCCGGTGCAGGCAGCGGGTAGCTTCAATGGATGCGCAATAGCGCGGTCCAGCTCGGCTTCGACCATGGCGGCCAACTCACGAAAATTATCGGTGGGCTCGCTCAGATCTGGACTGACCACCTGGAACGTATCGAGCGCGTAGCCGTTGTTGGCGGTGTGAATTTTGGCGTCAAGAATGCTGAAACCAGCGGCATCAAAATAGCCGCAAATCCGTGCAAACAGGTCCGGTGCGTCGGGCGTGTACACCACAACCTGCATGCCTTCGCCGGCCGATGAGCGGCGCGCCCGCGCAATTGTTTTGGCGCTGCCTACATGACGCGACAGCTGGCGTGCGTGCCAAGCGATGTCGCTGGCGTCATGGCGCATGAAATAGCTGACGTCCAGCGTTTTCCACAGCGCCTTGTGCGACTCAAAAGGCTGTGCAAACAGCGCCAGCGCGGTCAGCGCTTCGCGTTTTCTTGCCTCAACCTCGGCGTCTGCGTCCGGCGCGCGGCCGCCCAACACCCGCAGCGCGTAGCGGTACAGGTCCTCCAGCAGCTTACCTTTCCAGGCATTCCAGACCTTTGGACTGGTGCCTCGAATATCGGC
>JAYULP010000168.1:0-2000 GCA_043763445.1 Polaromonas sp. | reverse complement strand
CCTGCCACCCCTGCCAGATGAAGTCGATTTGCGCCTGCTGACCTGGACCTGGGCGCCGTCCACGCTGCTGGTGGACAAGCCAGAAAAAATCGCTATGGATGCCGACGCCACCGACCAAGCGCAGGACACCACCGTCGATGGTTTGTTGGGCCTTGTGGCGCAGGCCACCGGCGAGGTACTGATGGTGTCGCCCTACTTTGTGCCAGGGCCGCGCATGATGCAGGCTTTTGCGGCTTTGCGCGCACGCCAAGTACGGGTGCGGGTGCTGACCAATTCGCTGGCCTCCAACGACGCCCCTGCGGCTCATGTCGGCTATGCCCGCTACCGTCGGGCACTACTGGCGCTGGGTGTGGAGCTGTATGAAATGCGCGCCGAGCAGCAAGGCAGCTTCAGCCGCTTTGGCTCGCCCGCTTTAGCGGGCGGCTCCACCGGCAGCACCACCGGCGGCTCCCGCGCCAGCTTGCACTCTAAAGTGGTGGTGGTGGACAGCCGATTGCTGGTGGTCGGCTCGATGAACCTGGACCTGCGCTCCCAGCTACAAAACAGCGAAGTGGCCGTCGTGATTCGTAGCGCGGCCATCTCGCGTGAAGCCACGGCGTTGATCGAGCCCACGTTGGTGAGCCGAGCCTACCGCGTTCGACTCGACAACGACCGCCTCATCTGGCGCGCACCGCCAGGCAGCTCACCGAGCGAGCTCACCAGCGAGCCCGACGCCAGCTTCGGGTTAAAGCTGCTAGCCCAGCTGATAGCGCCGTTTGCACCCGAGGAAATGCTGTAGCCGCGCAGCTGCTACATTGCTATTACTTAAATAGCAATGTAGCAAGAAAAGACAACGGCTACAGCTGAATTTGATATAAAAACGGCATGCTGGTGGGCCTAAGAACACCCAGCGTCAACCCGCTGCTGCAAAAAAACCCGCCATGACGTGTTACCCCGGCTCGGCGGCACTCAGCCGCTGGGCCGTCGTCGCGTAGGAACACCCCAAAAAGTAGCCTTTTGTGCTGCAGCAACATGGATGTACATCGAGCTGCTGGAGCAGCACAGCGCCAGAAACAGCACGCCCAGCGCGATCAAATAGCCGCTGGGCCAGCGCATCGGTGTCAGAGATGGTGTCTGCCCGACCCAAAAGCCCTGCCGGCTCAGCTGCAACACTGCCGCCGCGGGCCAGTGCCAACTGCACGCTGCGCGCGCGGGCTTGAGCCAAGCACTCGCGCGCAGCGGGCGGCACGGCGGCGCAGTTGCCCCAGACCAAGCCAGTGGGCCAGGGCTTGTCCGAGCAGGGCTGACGCCGTCAGCAGTTGGGGGTACGGCAAACGCTCGACCAGCTCAGGCGGGGCAAGCGTAAAGCCAACGCGCCGGCGACAAGCTAAAGTTTTGGCACCGCTGCTGACGTCGGGGGTGCGCGGCTAGGCGGCTAGCGCTGTCGTACCGCGCCAAATGCAAGTGATGCTGCTGCCGCGCCAGCGGTAACACCCGGGGCGGGCGCGCTGGCAGGGCTGATCGGCGCGCCAGTCGGGTGATGCAGCGCGCTCACGCTGACAGCCAATTTCGGCGCTTGCAGCCGCCAATGCTGCGCCAAGATGGTTATGTTCGGCTCATCAGCATGGCGCGGCATCAACGAAGGCACCAACAAAGTTGGTACACCCTGCGCCGCCAGCCGCGCGAACTCTACCGCCCAGCGGGACTTGTCAAGCCTTGCACAGCGCCGGGCTTGCAGCAGCATGCGGCTCACAAAGCCCAGCGCCGCTTTAGCGCCCGCGGTGGTGACGGTCTGCGGGGTCAACACCGCGATGCTCAGGTTTGCCATGTGTGGGCCAACAACCGCCGCGCTGTGGTGTTGCCCTTGGGCTTGCCAGAGTGCAAAGACCCGTCGCTGATGGCCTGCGCCGAAGTGAACTTACCCGCCGCCGCTGGCAAAAGTGACGATGCCCGGCTACGGCTTGTCGTCAGCCCCGCCACCGAAGGCTGGCGAAGCAGGCCGCAAGTTAGCTGCACGGCAT
>JAYULP010000167.1:0-4937 GCA_043763445.1 Polaromonas sp. | reverse complement strand
CCTCACCCGCGCATCAATGCCTCAATCTCATCGGCCTTGACTGGCACACCTCGGGTCAGCAGCTCGCAGCCTTTGGCGGTCACCAGCGCGTCGTCTTCGATGCGAATGCCGATGTTCCAAAACGGCTTGGGCACCCCTTTGGCGGGGCGCACATACAGGCCAGGCTCGATGGTTAGCACCATGCCGGCACGCAAAATGCGGGACGGTTTTTTCATGACCCGCTGGCCCAGCGCGTCTTTTTCTTCGCGGGGTGTGCTGCCGGGCTCGGTGTAGTCGCCGCAGTCGTGCACATCCATGCCCATCCAGTGGCCGGTGCGGTGCATGTAGAACTGGCGGTAAGCGCCGCTAGCCAGCACGTCGTCGACTGTGCCGTGTTTGGCGGCGCTGAGCAGGCCGACGTCCAGCATGCCTTGGGCCAACACCCGGGTGGCGGCGTCGTGCGGGTCGTTAAAGCGCTTGCCCGGTTTGGTTGCCTTGATGGCCGCTTCTTGGGCGGCCAAAACGATGTCGTACAAAGCACGCTGGGCTGGGGTGAATTTGCCGTTAGCCGGAAAGGTTCGGGTGATGTCGCTGGCGTAGCCGTCGAGCTCGCAGCCCGCATCAATTAAGCACAGCTCGTTGTTTTTGAGCTCGGCCGTGTCAGCGCGGTAATGCAGGATGCAGGCGTTGGCCCCGGCCGCCACGATGCTGGTGTAGGCCACGCTTTGGGCACCGTGGCGGCGAAACTCGTGCAGCAGCTCGGCTTCTAAGTGGTATTCGCGCGGCGTCTCGGTCGGTGCGCGCAGCATGGCGGCACTGGTTTGCATGGCGCGCACATGGGCCTTGGCAGAGATGACACCGGCGCGCCGCAAAATGTCGATTTCATGCGCGTCCTTGAGCAGGCGCATCTCGTCGAGCAAGCGGCACAGGTCGTGCTGGCTTTGCGGGCACTCGGCGCCCATGCGCACCTTGGTGCGCACTGCGTTAAGCCAGCCGTCGAGCTGCGTTTGCAGGCCTTTGTGGGTCGCAAACGGAAACCAAACCGCGTTTTGATTGGCCAGCAACGCCGGCATTTTCTCGTCGAGCAGGGCCACGCTGAAGGCGGCGTCCACACCCAACGCGGCAGGCGCATCGTGGGGGCCTAGGCGAATGCCGTCCCAAATTTCACGCTCCAGGTCCTTGGGGCGGCAAAGCAGCGTAGTGTGGCCCGAGCTGTCGATGGCTAGCCAGCTGCTCGGCTCGGTGAAGCCGCTCAGGTAGTAAAAATAGCTGTCGTGGCGAAAGGCAAAGTCGCTGTCACGGTTGCGCGGCACCTCGGGCGCGGTGGGCAGCAGCGCGATGCCGCCGCCAGCGGCTTTGAGCGCTCGGGCAATTGCGGCGCGGCGCGCGGCGTAGACCGTGGTGGCTGGGGCGCTGGTAGCCGCAGCGGCGGCGGCTTTGACGGTCGTTTTCATGGTGTGGGGCCTTCTGGCGTGTCAATGAGCGGAGGGTTCAGTTCAGCGAGTCGGGCCGGTGTGCCCACATCTGTCCAAGGGCCTAGGTACAGCGATGCGCTGACCTGTTGATTGTCCATCGCGGCGCGCAACAACGGGGCCAGCGGGACTTTGGTGCCTGCCGGGTTGCCACAGGGCAATGCGTCAAAAAAGGCGCGTCGGTACAGCGCAACAGTGCTGAAGGTGTAGCGACGCTGGGCGCTGTTCGTTGGCAGGCTCAGTGCCAGGCCGGTGTCGCTCAGCCCAAAGTCGCCGCCGGGGTTGTGCGCTGGGTTGGGCACTAGCCACAGGTGAGCCAGTTTGCCGCTGGCCTCAAAGCGGCTCAGGGCTGTGGGCGCAAAGACAAACTCCGGTATGAACACATCGCCTGCAAGCACCCAAAAAACATCGCCCAGCCAGGGCAGCGCCCGGGCAATGCCGCCAGCCGTGTCCAGCGCACCACCAAAATCGACGCCTTCGTGCGAGTATGAAATTGATAGCTGCTCAGGCATTAAATCTGACGGCTTCAGGCCCGTTTGGCTTAAAAAGCGCTGGTTTAGATGGGCTTCAAGCTGTGCGCCGAGCCAAGCAGTGTTCACCACTAAGTGGTTCAAGCCGCCGCGCACCAAGGCCTGAACATGCCAGTCGATCAGTGCTTGGCCGCGCACCGCTAGCAAGGGCTTGGGTCGGCTGTCGGTCAGCGGGCGCATGCGCTCGCCGCGCCCAGCAGCCAAAATCATGGCGTGGGCACTCATGCGTTGGCTCTGCGCGGCGCACTGTGGCCCGTTTGCCTAGGTTGCAGCGCCAAGCGCTCAACCCGCCGCCGCTTTAGCAGGGCCAGCCGGCGGTGGCTATCACGCAGCTTGGCAGTCGGCTTGGCGGGCAGATCAAAGGCTTGCATAGCTGGACTGTAGACCACCTTTGCCCGGCAGCGGCGGCGGCAGTGGTCGGCTTGCGGCGGCTGGTTAAAATCCACAGCTCCGCCCGCTCTCGGCGGCCGCCTTACTTTTTTCAAGTCTTATCGCTATGCCCCAAAATTCAGCGCTCCAAGCCGGCTCCGTTGCAGCAGCCTTTGCCGCACAAGACATGGCCAGCGCCATCCGTGCGTTAGCGATGGACGCGGTGCAGGCCGCAAATTCGGGCCATCCAGGCGCGCCCATGGGCATGGCGGACATGGCGGTTGCGCTGTGGGGCAGCCACCTGCAGCACAACCCCGCCAACCCGCACTGGCTGAACCGCGACCGCTTTGTGCTGTCCAACGGCCACGGCTCAATGCTGATTTACGCGCTGCTGCACCTGACGGGCTACAAGCTGCCAATGAAGGAAATTAAAAACTTCCGCCAGCTGCACAGCAAAACGCCTGGCCACCCGGAAGTCGACGTAACGCCTGGCGTTGAAACCACGACCGGCCCGCTCGGGCAGGGCCTGACCAACGCGGTTGGCATGGCCCTGGCTGAAAAACTGCTGGCTACCGAGTTCAACCGCCAGGTGGGGCCGGTTCGCCACACGGTGGTGGACCACCATACCTACGTTTTCATGGGCGATGGCTGCTTGATGGAAGGCATCAGCCACGAAGCCGCGGCGCTAGCTGGCGCTTGGAGGCTGAACAAACTGATTGCGCTGTACGACGACAACGGCATCTCGATTGACGGCCAGGTTGAGCCGTGGTTTGTTGACAACACCGCCATGCGCTTCAAAGCCTACCGCTGGAGCGTCATCGGCCCGATTGACGGCCATGACGCCGCTGCAGTGTCGGCGGCGATTGCCGAGGCTAAAAAGTCCGCCACCCAGCCCACGCTGATCATCTGCAAAACCCACATCGGCAAGGGCTCGCCGAACCGTGCCAACACCGCCAAGGCGCACGGCGAGCCGCTGGGCGCGGAGGAAATCAAACTCACGCGCCAAGCGCTGGGCTGGCCGCACGCCCCGTTTGTAATGCCGCAGGCCACCTACGACGCCTGGGACGCCAAGGCCAACGGCAAAGTCATCGAGTCGAGCTGGAATGACACCTTTGCGGCCTACAAAAAAGCCTTTCCTGAGCTGGCCAGCGAGCTGCTGCGCCGCATGAAGGGCGAGTTGCCCAAGGGCTTTTCACAACTTGCAGTTGACACAGTGGTCGGCGCGCACACCAAGGCCGAAACCGTAGCCTCGCGCAAGGCCTCGCAGCTGGCACTTGAAGCCTTCACCGCCGGATTGCCCGAAATGCTGGGCGGCTCCGCCGACCTGACCGGCTCTAACCTGACCAACACCAAAGCTACCCCCAACCTGCGCTTTGACGCCACGGGAAGCGCCAACGGTGGGCGTCACATCAACTATGGCGTGCGGGAGTTCGGCATGGCCGCCATCATGAACGGTGTGGCCCTGCATGGCGGCTTTATTCCGTATGGCGGCACGTTTTTAACCTTCAGCGATTACAGCCGCAACGCCATTCGCATGGCGGCGCTGATGAAGCAGCGGGTGATTCATGTTTTCACCCACGACTCCATCGGCTTGGGCGAAGACGGCCCCACACACCAGTCGATTGAGCAAGCCGCCAGCCTGCGCCTGATCCCGAACCTAGACGTTTGGCGGCCGGGTGACACGGCTGAAACGGCGGTGGCCTGGGCGGTGGCCCTGCAAAATAAAAACAAGCCCACCGCACTGCTGCTCAGCCGCCAGAGCCTGCCCTATGCTCCCAAGGACGATCTGGGCCAGATCAGCAAAGGCGCTTACGTGCTGGCCGAGCCGCAAGAAGTCGGGCTGAAGAAAAAGGCCCAAGCGGTCATCATCGCCACCGGCTCCGAAGTGCAGCTGGCGCTGAAAGCGCAGGAACTGCTGGCGGCCCACAAGATTGCTGTGCGCGTGGTCTCCATGCCCAGCACCACCACCTTTGACCAGCAAAAAGCGTCCTATAAGTCCGAGGTGTTGCCCGAGGGCATTCCCCGCATTGCTGTGGAGATGGGCGTGAGCGACGGCTGGTGGAAATACCGCTGCGCGGCGGTCGTCGGCATTGACACTTACGGCGAATCTGCGCCCGCACCGGTGCTGTTTGAGCACTTCGGCTTCACACCAGAAAACGTAGCCGAGGTAATCCGCCGGGTATTAAAAAAGTAAGTGAATTGCTGTTATGCCTACTGAATCTGCGCCACGAAACAAGACATTGCTTCTCAGTAATGAAGAATTAAGTGTCTTTCAGAAAACATTTCACAAGAATTTCAGCGGCGCTTTTCAAATAGGCAATGCTGTAGTTAATGCTGATTTTTGCGAAATTGCATCGACTTTGCCGCCTTGCTCGATTGACTTGGCTTTGATTGATCCGCCTTATAACCTGACAAAGGTTTATGACGATGCCAAGTTCAAAAAAACCACTGCAAAAGACTACGAAAGCTGGGCTTCCCTGTGGATGCCGCATATTGCTCGTGCGCTTAAACCAACAGGATCTATTTACGTTTGTAGTGATTGGGCTTCCAGCACGGTCATTCATTCTGTTCTAAACCGATATTTTAA
>JAYULP010000166.1:0-4946 GCA_043763445.1 Polaromonas sp. | reverse complement strand
CATGAACTTGGCGCATGAACTTGGCGCATGAACTGGCCGTATCAGCCTGGCACATTAACCGGCGACATGACGAGCAAAACGTCGGACAATTCCTACACCCGGTAACAGTAAACGCAGTTTTCACGTCTGCTTGACATGACATTGCCGCGTTGCACTCATAGGTCTTGCTGACCAGCCACAACACGTCACAACACGTCACAACACGTCACAACAGGGAGGTGTACATGCACGCCAATGAACATGAGCGCAAAGTGTTAAGGCGCTCCTTGCCGCCTACAGGCCAGGAGCCGGCGCAGTGGGACAGCGCAGACCGAGCACCCAGCCCTGGGGGCGCAGCCGCTGCCAGCGCAGCCGCAGCCGCTGCGGTTGCGCTGGCAGCGTGTGGTGGCGGTGGTGGTGGCGGTGGCGAGGCAGCCGCTGCACTGTCTGCGCTGCCCACACCGGTCGGCGCAACGTCTGCCTTCGCCTACAACATGCCCGCCACAAACGAGGAGGCTGCGCGGTTTTTGCTGCAAGCGCAGTTTCATGCCAGTGACGCCGCTATCAGCTCACTGCGCACCCAAGGCTATGCGCTGTGGCTGGCCGCGCAGTTCGCCGCACCAAGCGGTTTGTCGGGCTTTGACTGGCTGCACAGCCGGGGCTACAGCAGCCTGGACACCACCACCGCTTATTACGACAGCACCTACCCCGGCGACTACATGGTCTGGTGCCAGCTGGTGAGCGCGCCTGACGGTGTACGCAAGCGGCTGGCGTTGGCGCTGTCAGAGTTTTTCGTGCTGTCACTCAACGGGCTGGACCTGAGCTGGCGCAGCCAGGCGGTCGCCGCTTGGTGGGACATGCTGTCAAGCCATGCGCTTGGCAACTACCGCACGCTGCTCGAAGCGGTCACGCTGAGCCCGGCGATGGGCCACTACCTCGGGGTCAAAGGCAACCTCAAGGAAAACGTCGCCACTGGCCGCGAACCGGACGAAAACTATGGCCGCGAGGTAATGCAACTGTTCAGCATTGGCCTGGCCCAGCTCAAACTAGACGGCAGCGAGAAAAAAGACGCTACCGGCGCTCGCATTGACACCTATGGCTCCAGCGACGTCAGCGCTCTGGCGCGAGTCTTTACCGGCTGGAGCCT
Source organism: Polaromonas sp. (assembly GCA_043763445.1). Lineage (GTDB taxonomy): Bacteria > Pseudomonadota > Gammaproteobacteria > Burkholderiales > Burkholderiaceae_C > Polaromonas. The sequence continues at coordinate 3,820 of JAYULP010000166.1, read as the reverse complement.
GGACACCACGCAGGGCGCCAACACCGTGCTGGCCAACAACCGCAGCGTCCCGCCAGTAAACACCGTGCGGCAACCAATGACGCTAAGCAGCAGCAACCACAGCATGCTGTCCGCGACGTTCTTGGGGGTGACGGTGCCGGCCAATACGGACGGCACAGCGGCGCTGAAAATAGCGCTTGACACGCTGTTCAACCATCCGAATGTCGGCCCGTTTTTCGGCAAACAAATGATTCAGCGGCTGGTGACCAGCAGCCCTACGCCGGCGTATGTAGCGCGGGTTGCCCAGGCTTTCAACGACAACGGCAAAGGGGTGCGCGGCGACCTGTCGGCAGTATTTGCGGCGGTGCTGCTGGACGACGAGGCGCGCTCCCCCGCCGGCTTGAGCCAGACGGGTTTCGGCAAGCTGCGCGAGCCGATACTGCGGTTTACCCAGTGGGCGCGCACCTTTGGCCTGAGCTCGGCTAAGGGCAGCTGGAAGATTGGCGACCTGAGCGAGCCAGCTACCCGACTGGGCCAAAGCCCGTTGCGCCCGCCCAGCGTGTTCAACTACTTTCGGCCCAGTTATGTGCCGCCGTCCACCGCGTTGAGCGCCAGCGCCACGCCCGCGCCGGAGTTCCAGCTGGTCAATGAAAGCAGCGTGGCCGGCTACCTCAACTACCTGCAAGGGGTGGTGCGCTACGGCATTTATGTCAATGCGCCCGAGCAGCCCAACAACGCCAGCAATGCCGCCACCAACGGCTTTGACCTGACAGCGCCCTACACCGCCGAGCTGGCGCTGGTACTGGACGCCAGCGCGCTGGTCCAGCGTCTTTGTTTGCTGTTGTGCGCTGGCCAGCTGTCAGCCGCTAACCAGACCTTGATCGTGACGGCGCTGAACGCTACGGCGCTCACAGCCAGCAGCACTGACAGCGCAAAACTCGACCGGGTTGCCGCTGGCGTGTTGCTGGTCATGGCGTCAAGCGATTATTTGATCCAAAAATAGCAACACAAGGAGCCCGCCATGCACCTGATCACGCCCGCCATGCACAGCCGCCGCGCTTTTTTGCGCCGCTCGGCTCAGCTTGCCCTGACCGGCACCGCGCTGCCGTTTGCGCTAAACCTTGCGGCCATGGGCGAGGCCGCGGCTTTTCAGGCCAGCGACTACAAAGCGCTGGTGTGCGTATTTTTCTATGGTGGTAACGACTACGCCAATACCGTGGTGACCTATGACGACCCCAGCTACAACCTCTACAGCACCATTCGAGGCGGCGGCGCGGGGCAAACCGCGGGTGGCATAGCGCTGGCCAAGGCCGAGCTGACACGCACGCTGTTGAGCCCTACCGCCGCGCTGGCGGGTGGGCGGCAGTACGCGCTGAACCCGGCTATGACTGGCCTGGCCGACCTGTTTAACGCGGGCCAGGCAGCAGTGCAGTTCAATGTCGGCCCGCTGGTGGTGCCATTGACCCGAGCGCAATACAGCAGCGCCGACCGCAAGACCTACCCATTGCCACCCAAACTGTTCTCACACAACGACCAGCAGTCGGTCTGGCAGTCGTCGTCGCCCGAAGGCTCAACCGTGGGCTGGGGCGGCAACCTGGGCGACTTGGCGCTGGCGTCCAACAGCGCCTCATTGTTTACCTGCATCAATGTCTCGGGTAACGCCGTGTTTTTGTCTGGCGACAGCGCACTGAGCTACCAAGTCAGCACCGGCGGCGCGGTGCCCATTAACGCGGTAAAAAGTAATGTGTACGGCTCGGCTGCAGTAAAAAGCGCTATGGCCCAGCTGGTGCAGCAAAGCCGCGCCCACACCCTGGAAAACGAGTACAACAAAGTCACCGCCCGGTCAATAGGCGCGGAGTCGACCATCACTGCGGGCTTGTCGGGCGTCACGCTGAGCACCGCCTTCCCGAGCGCAAACAGCTTGGGCGAGCAGCTTAAAACCGTGGCCCGACTGATCGGAGCCCGCAGCGCGCTGGGCACGCGCCGACAGGTGTTTTTTGTCTCTATTGGCGGCTTTGATCTGCATGACAATTTGATTAAAAACCACCCAGCCTTGCTGGGCAAGGTCAGCGACGCGATGAGTGCTTTCTACAACTCTACAGTCGAGCTGGGCGTGGCCAGCAACGTCACCGCGTTCACCGCGTCCGACTTTGGCCGCACCTTAAGCAGCAACGGTGACGGCTCCGACCACGGCTGGGGTAGCCACCACCTTATGGTCGGTGGTGCGGTCAAGGGCAAGGCGTTCTACGGCAACGAGCCGCCGGTCAGCGTAGGCAACACCGCCGCCGCCGAAGACCAGCAGCATGTGGGTCAAGGCCGCCTGCTGCCCAGCACGTCGGTTGACCAGTACGCCGCCACATTGGCCAAGTGGTTTGGTGTGGCCGACACGGAGATGGCCGGGATTTTGCCCAACCTGAGCCGCTTTGGCTTGGCCGCTGGCCGCGCTGATTACCCGACAAATTTAGGCTTCATGGCCTGAGCGTCTTGCCGTAGCGCTGTGAAACGAACAATTTTGGGTATATTGGGTTAAATAGGCGTCTAGCCGTTGTATTTGCTTGCTGCAAAGCTATTGATTAAGTAGCACTTAAATTGCCATCAAGTAGCCATCAAGTAGCCATCAAGCAGCAGTAAAAAACGCAGTGGCGCGGGCGGCTCGCCGCCATAAAGCGCCCGCCCTGGCATCACGCTGACCAGCGCTGCCACCACCAGCGCAATGCCAGGGCGTGATGGCTTCACCCAGCAGAGGCCCGCGCCAGCGGCCAAGCCCACCACCGGCACGCCCAAACTGAAGGGCGCTACCCGGCTGGCGCGGTAACGCTGCAGCAGCCCCGTCCACAGGCTGTAGCGCCACACGGTAGCGACCCAGCCCAAATAAGCTACCGCCAGCCGGCTGCCCAAGCGGGCGTCCAGCCAGTGCCAGCGCGCCTCGGGCGAATCCAATGCCAGCGACAGCGCTATCAGCGGCGCGATAGCCACCAACCCGCTCCACACCACAAACGCCAGCGGCGAATAACCCGCATAGCGATGCTGCAGCTGGCGCGCTGCGATGCTGGCGCTGGCTCACACGGCTGCGGCGCATAACGTCAGCGCAAAGTCCAGCCAAAGCCCAGCCAAAGCCCAGCGCTGTGGTGCCGCTGGCTGGCCCAAATAGTTCATGCCAAAGCAGGGCCAGGCCCAGCGCGGCAAGCACCATGCCCGCCCGCAGTGGCCGGCCAGCCCGCTCTTTGAGCAGCCCAAAGCCGAACAGCGCGGTAAAAAACACCTGCGTTTGCAGCAGCACCGAGGCCAATGCTGCGGTCATTGCCAGTTCAAGGGCCAAAAACAAAATGCCAAACTGGCCCAGACCCTGAAGCAAGCCGTACAGCACCACCTAGGTCCGGCGCACACGCGGCGGCCGCACCGCCAGCAGATAGCGCCCGGCGCCAAGCTGAAACGGCGTGAAGTCGTGCAAACCGAGCTTCATGACAACAAAGTTAAGGCCCCAGACAACCACGACCGCCAGCACAGCGGCCAGGTCGGGGCCGGTCAATGCGCAGCTCGCTGCGTTGGTCAAGGGGTGGGTCATGACTGCATCACAAGCGAAGAGCCGCAGCGCGAGCGGCTGGCAGGTGCGCCAGGCCCACTACGGCCCATTTCTGCCCATTTCTGCCCGCACCATGTCGCCCGGGCTGGCCTGCTGAGCGCTGGACATCGGCCTTGTTTTGCGGTCATCGTCAACCACCATCACCATCACCATCACTACTGCCGCCACGCGCCGGGTGATGTTGTTCGACTGCCCGGCTCTGCCGTTACCGGCCCCCGCCTTCAGCGCAATGCTCTGGCTGGCGCGGCCACGGGCGTT
>JAYULP010000165.1:0-2018 GCA_043763445.1 Polaromonas sp. | reverse complement strand
GTCCAGAAAATGAGCGCCAAGGCTACAGCCGTGAAGGCGCCAGCAGTTAAAGCAGCGGTAGCCAAGAAAGCGACGCCTGCGCGTCAACCAGCCACTGCGAAAACAGCCAGCACCAAGGCCGAAGGGACCACCGCCAAGGTGGCCAAATCGGCAGTTGAAAAACGTCCTCGGGTTAAACGCCCAGCGGCAGCCAAGCCTGATTAAGTACCGTATACCGCGCCTCTTAAACCGCGCGTTGACGGCCTAACCAGGGGACACCTTGCCCCTTATTGTGGTCGACTGTTGGCTCATTTATTTTCATAAGCCCTCGTTCACCTTTTACTTTGCAGCAAATGAGCGGTGGTTTGACCTCTACATCTTCTAGCCATGAACCGATCAAACACTTTTGAAAATATTGTTGGCGATGAGTTACTGGCAGTCGGTCATGCAGCTAAACGGCAGCTTGTCAGAAAATCTCGCATCGGTCTAGCGCTGGCTGGCGGTGGTCCGCTAGGAGCCATCTACGAAATAGGCGCGCTTTGCGCACTAGACGAATCACTCGAAGGCTTGTCATTCACCGAATTGCACCACTACGTAGGGGTATCAGCGGGTGGCTTTATCGCCGCTGGCCTGGCCAACGGCATGACCCCACGCGAGCTGTGCACTGCTTTCATTGAAAACGACCAAGAAGCCTCTGAAGTGTTTGACCCGGCGTGGCTGATGGTGCCCGCCTACGGAGAATTTTTGAGGCGCAGCATCATGCTGCCAGGACTGGCTTTGTCCGCTTTTTGGCGCGCCACATTTGGTGGCAAATCGTTGCTCAATGCGGCCGAGGCCTTAGGGCCAGTCTTGCCGACAGGCATTTTCTCAAACGATGAAATTGATGCTCGGCTGACCAGATTATTCGACAAGCCAGGACGCACCAATGACTTCCGGCAACTGCGCACCAAGCTCACATTGGTCGCTACCAATCTTGACAGTGGCGATGCCGCACCCTTCGGCCAGCCCGGCTGGGACCATGTGCCGATTTCCAAAGCCGTACAAGCCAGCTCGGCGCTGCCCGGTCTGTTCCCCCCAGTAGAAATTGATTTACTAAGTGGCAAGTGGGCAAGAACAGAGCTCCTCCACGATCTCAATCCAGTGTGAAACAAACTGCGTTATTCAACACTATACAGACGTTGATCAATCAAGGTATGGTGGAGAAATCTCAGTCACCACACTACAGTCAAATCCTGATGGTTCCTAAACCAGATGGCACATTTCGTTTGTGCGTTGAATATAGAGCATTAAATGACTGCACAGCTGATGCCAGCTGGCCTATACCTAACATAGCTGAGATGCTTAGAAGGATAGATAGTCAGAAACCAAAAATCTTTGGTATCATGGACCTTACACAAGGATACCATCAAGCTCTTAAAACGTTTCAAGGATAGAAAAGACACTTGGGAGTATCAACGACAGCATATCAGATATTACATTGATCACTGTCCATGTTGTCAAAAAATGAACATGCTAAAAATCCCCATTCATGCACATGGTTTTACAACCTCGACATACACTCCAATGGAATGTTTAAACATTGACTTCATCGGTCCATTTCCGGATCAAGGATATATCCTGGTCATAGTAGATACTTTCACTCGATGGGTTGAATTGTATCATACTACTGATGCTACATCATTATCTGCTGCAGAGTGTCTTCTGAAACACTTCGGTCGTTTTGGAGCACCTCATCAACTACGATAATGGTCCTCATTTCATCGCAGAAGTAATTCGCGAATTTCTCCTCCTTGTTGGTGTCAAACACTGTCTTACACTAGCTTACTCAAAAGAAGAGAACGCCATAGTGGAAAGATAAAATAAAGAAATCAATAGACACTTACGTGCTCTGACATTTGAGAATCTATCCTTAACTGATTATAAAAAATCACTACCATTCGTGCAAAGAATTCTTAATTCTAATCATAGCGATAGGTTAAAGATATCAGCATCTCAAATGCTATTCGGTAACATGCTCAATCTTGATAAAGGAATATTCA
>JAYULP010000164.1:0-2023 GCA_043763445.1 Polaromonas sp. | reverse complement strand
CATCCGTGTGCGCTAGCGTGTACTGCCCGTGGGTGGTAGCGCAAACCGCCGTCGCGGCCGATTTCAAAGAGGTCGTGGTCACCGCCAGTCGGAGCCCGCAACTGATCACTGAGGCTGTCGCGCATACCACGGTACTTAACGCAACTGACATTGCACGCAGTCAAGCCACTGACTTGACCAGTTTGCTGCAACGCGAAGCCGGCATTCAAATTACCCAAAACGGCGGGCGCGGAACCAGTGCCACAGTGTTTTTGCGTGGCGCTGCGTCGCTGCAGGTTTTGGTGCTGGTCGACGGCGTTTCGATGGCCAAGCAAGACGCCAGCGGCAGCATTAGCCTTGAAAATTTGATGACCGATCAAATCGAGCGGGTTGAAATTGTGCGGGGAAATGTTTCTGCCATTTACGGCTCCGGCGCCATTGGCGGCGTGATTCAAGTTTTCACTAAGCAAGGCGGCGGTGCGCCGCGCGCTGACGTCACGGCTGAGGCCGGCTCGCGCGCCAGCTCTAAAGTATCGGCAAGTGTGCAGGCCGGCTTTGGCGACGACAACCAAACCCGAATTTCTGCTGGCGTGTCCACCAACCGCACCCGTGGCTTTAGTGCGCTGGACACCCGTATGCCGTCGAATGCAAACGCTAATTCGGACAGCGACGGGTACAAAAACAACAACTGGTCTTTTGCCCTGAGCCAGCAGCTTGCTAAAGGGCACACCGCTGGTTTGCGGACCACCCACAGCGACGGCCGATATGACTTCGACAGCGCGTTTGACACCAAAACAATGATCTGGATGTAGAACAGAGTAGTTCCCCAAGCTCAATATACACGAAATATCTCGAACTTCAGATTCGTATGTTGAAGCAAACCGCGTCCCTGCAAGGCCCGAGCATAAACTCCGACGAGTTTAGCGCCTCACAGAGCTGCCGTTCCAACTCAAGCCAACTCGGGTTTATCCAAAGTACCCCGAGTTCGGTGACAACACATCCAGTTGTGGCTCCACAAGGCCCGAGTTCATCCAACGAACTAGGGAACCAGCAGGGCCCAACGTCGTCTAGAGAGGTACAGCCGCTAACACCGAGCCTAAGTTCCTCGCTAACTTTGCCGGCGTCCGAGCAGATTTTGGCTACCCCAACCACAAATCAAAGTTCAACAGAACCACGATTCCCTGCGAATCAAACGATTCGTTTGAATTCAGATAGCATCACAACGTATGATCGAGCACCCAATCATGATAGGGTTGTCTTGAAGTTGGATAGCACTCGTTCCGAGGCTTTACAAGTCATATCGAACTTGAAATCTGAATTTCACACCTACCACCATCGTGAGGTCGTCCATATTTCATATGAGCGTACATTGATCGACAGCCTTCAAAAGTTGTACAAAGACAATAAGGTTGAGCGTGACAGTTGTGACTTTTGGAATCGTTGGACAAGAGAACGCTTCATCGCGCACCTTGAACTGATTTGGCCTCAGACTGTTAGTGTGGCGGATAAGACCTTCCTTGAGGCTATCCGTGACCTATACGTCCAGTACGATATGAGTGATGCCACGGTAGAGGAACAAACCTTTACCGATCTGATGAACATTCATCGGCATTACACTCATCGTACTAATGAGGATAATGATAAGGCAATTAAAATTCTCTTGGATAAGATCAACGATCCAGAGAAGATTAATTGGCATCCGAGGTTCTACAAGACTCTAGCGGAATGCGATATCACGCCCCCTCTACTAGATCTTGTAGACTTCAGATATGTCCTGATGAATACCTTCCAAAGTGCTCACACGGACATAGCAAATCTAAAATCTAGTTTGCGCCTTATCATTAGCAGCTCGCCACATAGCCGCAGTACCGACATGAGACAATGGGGGAAGAAAGTCCACTTCTCCACACTATAGCCAAGTATTATTCGTTCCTAAACCTGATCATACTTTTCGTATGTGTGTTGACTATCGAGCTTTGAACGATTGTACTCCTGATGCGAGCTGGCCTATTCCTAACATAGCTGAAATGCTTCGTAGGATAGG
>JAYULP010000163.1:0-5008 GCA_043763445.1 Polaromonas sp. | reverse complement strand
CTGAATGCGCCAGGATTAACCCTTGGCGATGGTGCCGCCCTGCAGCCGCACTAGCCGGGTTATAGCTTGTAACTATGCAACAGTTGTGCAGCAACTGTGGGCCATGTTTAGCGTGCGGCACACCTGCAGCGCCGCGCGAAAGCAGCCTCAGTGCGTTGGCATACTCCGGCGCGGCAGCTACTTTGATGTGGTGCTAACCGTGTCGAAAGTCGCGGCGAAGGCACGTTTTGAGTAGCTCCCCGGATGTGGTGAAGGCAGCAGCTGCCCGCGGCACGGCACCCGCCGTCCGCAATTGAGCCCGAGCTGTTTGAGCCTGAACTGTTTAAGCCGGACAGCGACTGAGCAAGCCATGACCAGCTGCTCGGCGCTTGCGCTTTCGCAGCGCCTAACTTGAACCGATCAGCGGGCTTGGTTCACAGTAAGAGTGTCCAGCAACACCCTGAATGACGCCGCACAACAGGCCAAGTTAATTGCCTTAATTGCTATGAAATAAATATCAATCTAGGCAATTAACTCGCCGGCAAGCACTCAAAATAGGTAAAAAACAGGGTGGCGAGCGCTCAGCGCATGGCCTTGACCATTTGGGCCGACTCGCGCACCAACGCCGGGCCTTTATAGATCAAGCCGGTGTAGATTTGTACCAAGTCCGCGCCCGCTGTAATTTTTGACACTGCGTCTGCGCCGCTCATTACCCCGCCCACACCAACAATAGGAAAACCTGCACCCAACGCCCGTCGCAGCTGTTTGATCACACGGTTGCTGGCGGCCAGCACCGGCGCGCCACTCAAGCCACCGGCTTCTTCGGCATGACGCTGTCCTTTGACTGCCTCCCGGCTCAGGGTGGTGTTAGTCGCTACTACACCGTCCATACCATGACGCTTGAGTGTGGCGGCGATGATGTCAATTTGGGCTTCGTCTAAGTCAGGCGCAATCTTCACGAACAAGGGCACGCGGCGACCGGTTTGGCTCGCCAGCGTTTCGCGGCGCTCAGCAATTTGGCCCAGCAGGGCGTCCAGCGCTTCATCGCTTTGCAAGGCGCGCAGGTTTTTGGTGTTGGGACTGGAAATATTCACGGTAACGTAGTCCGCATGCGGGTACACGCCGTTCAAGCACAGCAGGTAGTCGTCCACTGCATTTTCAATTGGAGTGGCGGCGTTTTTACCGATGTTTAGGCCGAGAATTATCGGCACTGATGTGTGCTTTTGCCGGACCGCGGCGCGCTGCACATTGGCAATAAAGGCGTTCAAACCGTCATTGTTAAACCCCAGCCGGTTGATCAGCGCGTTCGATTGCGGCAGGCGGTACATACGTGGCTTTGGGTTGCCCGGTTGCGCTTGGGGCGTGACCGTGCCGACTTCGACGAAGCCAAACCCCATGGCCGCTAAGCCGTCAATGCAGCGCGCGTTCTTGTCAAGTCCTGCAGCCATTCCCACCCGATTGGGGAAGACCAGGCCGGCCAGCGTGACGGGATCATCGACTTGGCGCTGGCGGTAAGCCAGCGACAGCGGCGTGCCCTGCGTTCTGGCCAGCACGGCCATCGTCAGCTCATGGGCAGTTTCGGCGTCCAGCTGAAACAAAAAGCGGCGGGCGAGGGCATAGGGGATCAGCGACATCGGATAATTTGCGGCGAGTGGTGTGTACTGCCGATTGTCGCAAACACTTGATTGACTGCGTCGCCCCACCTCCCATTTCCTGTACCCCCAACGCCAGAAAGTTGCCATGATTACCCTGACCCAAGACGATCTTAAAACCCAAGTCGGCCATGCCGCATTGAAGTATGTGCAACCGGGCAGCATTGTGGGCGTGGGTACAGGCTCAACCGTTAACAAGTTCATTGACGCTCTGGCGTGCATCAAGGGCGATATTCGCGGCGCTGTATCGAGCTCAAAAGCCTCCACCGAGCGGTTGTTGGCGCTGGGTATTGCGGTGTTTGACGCGGCCGAGGTGGACGCGCTAGCGGTCTACATTGACGGCGCCGACGAGATTGACCCAGCAGGCTACATGATCAAGGGTGGTGGAGCGGCACTCACCCGCGAAAAAATTGTGGCGGCCTTGTCGCCGCAGTTTGTGTGCATTGCAGATGAGTCCAAGCGGGTCGCGGTGCTGGGTGCTTTTGCTTTGCCGGTGGAAGTCATTCCAATGGCTGCCCGCCGTATTACGCAACAATTTGCGGCGTTGGGTGGCACAGCAGTGTTACGTTTGAAAAACGGTTTGCCATTGGTCACTGACAACGGCCAGCATATTGTTGACGTTGCCGGCCTAGCCATTACCGACCCACTAGGGTTTGAGTCACACGTCAACCAATGGCCGGGCGTAGTTACTGTGGGTGTGTTCGCGCACCAAAAAGCGCAGGTGTGCTTGCTTGGCACCGCCAACGGCGTTAAAACGCTGACGTTTTAAGCGTTGCCAGCAAACGGGTTTGAACATTGGCAGCGCCGCGGCCACATGCCAGCTTAAAAGCGAATGCCGGACGGACTGACGTTGGGCTGTATTGCGGGAAGCGCCTGTGCCTGTGCTTTGCTGACGGCAGGCGTTGGCGCCGGCGTAGTCACCTTGGCTGCTGCTAGCGGTGTTGCTGCCGGTGCGCGGTAACTGGCGGGCAAAGCGGACGTGGCGGGGTAGCCGGCCGCATTGAGGTATTGAGTCCACTGCGCGTCTGAAAACCCCTTGAGTTGCTGGCTCCCAATGGTGAGTAAAGGCAGTGAAGGCTCGCCGCTCAGACGCTGCAAAGCCTGTAGGTCGTCATTGGTGTTGACTGTTTTTTCGGTGAAAGGAACGCCCCGGCTGGCGAGCATTGAGCGTGCGGTGCTGCAGGGGCTGCAGTCACCGCCCACGTACAGCGTGACCGGGTATTTCGACGCCAGTTGTTGCAACTCATACGGCAAGCTAGCGACAGCCGGCGCATTGCCTGCGGTGCCAGTCGCTGCAGGCAATGCCTTGCCACCGGGCTCGGCTGGCGGCTTGTCTGAGAAGGTGAGCTTACCGTCAGCGCCGACGATGCGAAAGACCTGCGCCGCCGCGTCAAGCGGCAGCAAGAACAGCGCTGCAAGGGTGGCGCTGGCTGTTAGCGTCCAAAATCGCAGGTTGCTGAATTCAAATTGACGTGTTGTCATACGGTTGTCCTTGCGGATTGTTTTATTTGAGCATCAACATGCATTGCACCAGCGGCCATGCCTTGGTGGCGCAGCAGCGCATCAATCGACGGCTCACGACCCCGAAACGCCTTAAACGACGCCATCGCCGGGCGGCTGCCACCCGACTCCAAAATGGCTTGGCGATATTGTCGGCCAGTCTCCACCGTGACGGTAGTGGGGCCTTGTGCAGGGCCAGTGTTCGCCAGTGGCGATGCCTCAGCGTTTTTAGCTGCTTTCGCGGTTTCTTCAAACGCTGCATAAGCGTCGGCTGACAACACTTCTGCCCATTTGTAGCTGTAGTACCCCGCCGCATAGCCGCCGGAAAACACATGACTGAAGGTGTGGGCGTATCGGCTGTAAGCCGGCGATGGCATAACCGCGATTTCACGGCGCACTTCACCGAGGAGTTCCATCAAGTCATCGGCCGGTCGGTGGGTGGTGTGCAACAACATGTCAAACAACGAGAGCTCGACCTGGCGCAGCGTTTGCAGGCCGCTCTGGAAGTTTTTTGCGTCCAGCATTTTGTTAAATAAGGCGCGTGGCAAGCGCGCACCAGTATCGACGTGCGCCGTCATCTGCTGGAGCACGTCCCACTCCCAGCAGAAATTTTCCATGAACTGGCTTGGCAACTCCACCGCATCCCACTCAACGCCACTGATGCCTGAGACATCGCGCTCGTTGATTTGTGTCAGCAGGTGGTGCAAACCATGACCAAACTCGTGAAACAAGGTGGTCACGTCGTCGTGCGTTAGCAGCGCAGGCTTACCCCCCACACCGTCCGCGAAATTGCACACCAAGTGGGCAATTGGCGTTTGCAGAACACCGGTGTCAGGCCGCAACCAGCGGGCGCGCACGTCGTCCATCCACGCACCGCCGCGTTTGCCGGTGCGGGCGGGCTGGTCGAGATAAAACTGGCCAATCAACAGGCCTGCGCGCTCAATCCGAAAAAACTCGACACCTGGCGTCCACACCGGGGCGGTGTCCTTGCAAATAACAACTTCAAACAGCGTCTCGACAATTTTGAACAAGCCCGCCAACACCTTGGGTGCGGTGAAGTACTGTTTGACCTCTTGCTCGCTGAACGCGTAGCGCGCCTCCTTGAGCTTTTCACCAATGTAGGCATGGTCCCACGGTTGGATTTCGGCTATGGCCAGTGTGGTTGCTGCAAACTCACGCAGGTCGGCGACGTCTTTTTCGGCATACGGGCGGGCGCGTTGCGCCAAGTCGCGCAAAAACGTCACCACCTCGCCGGGCGACTTGGCCATCTTGGTTACCACGGAAAGTTCACCGAAGTTGTTAAAACCTAACAGCTGCGACTCTTCAAGCCGCAGCGCCAAAATTTCTTGCATGACAGCATGGTTGTCAAACTTGGCGAGCTCGGCCGGAGCCTGGTCACTGGCGCGGGTGGCGTAAGCGCGCTGCAAACGCTCACGCAGAGCACTGCTGTCAGCGAACTGCATGACGGGCAGGTAGCAGGGCATCTTCAAGGTTAGTTTGTAGCCTTCTTTCGCTTCAGCGGCGGCGGCGGCCCGGGCGGTTTGTTGGACGTCGTCGGGCACACCGGTGAGCTCGTCTGCGCGCGCGTAGTAGGCAAACGCCTCGGTCGCGTCGAGCGCGTTTTCACTGAACTTTTGGCCCAACTCGGCTTGGCGTTCTTGAATATATGCAAACCGTTTTTTGGCCTCGCCAGTCAGCTCTGCGCCCGACAACACAAAGTTGCGCACCGCATTTTTATGGGCTTGGCGCTGCTCGACGTTTAATGTCGCCACAGAAATAGCCTTGTACTTGGCATACAAACGCTCATCGGCTCCTAGTCGGGCAAAAAACTCGGTCACGCGCGGCATGGCGGCGTTGTAGGCTGCGCGCAATTCTGG
>JAYULP010000162.1:0-2039 GCA_043763445.1 Polaromonas sp. | reverse complement strand
ACAGGTTCACCGCCTTGCAGGCGCTGATAACGCCTTCAGCGATGGTGTCGCACTTCATGATGCCGCCAAAGATGTTGACCAAAATGCCTTTGACTTCCGGGTTTTTCAGCATGATCTTGAAAGCTTCGGTAACTTTTTCAGCGGTAGCGCCACCGCCCACGTCTAAAAAGTTAGCCGGCTCGCCGCCAAACAGCTTGATGGTGTCCATCGTCGCCATGGCCAGGCCTGCGCCGTTGACCAGGCAGCCAATGTTGCCGTCCAAGCTGATGTAGGCCAGGTCAAACTTGCTGGCCTCGACTTCAGCGGCGTCTTCTTCGTCTAGGTCGCGGTAGGCGACGATTTCTGGGTGACGAAACAGCGCGTTCGGGTCAAAATTGAACTTGGCGTCAATCGCTTTGATGTTGCCGTTGCCTTCAAGAATCAACGGGTTGATCTCGGCGAGGCTGCAGTCGGTTTGCATGTAGCAGGTGTAGAGCTTTTGCAGCACGTCCACACACTGGGCGGTGGAGCCAGGGGGCACGCCCATGCTGTTTGCCAGCAGTGTGGCCTGTGCGTCAGTCAAGCCTGTGGCCGGGTCAATGAACTCGGTGATGATTTTTTCGGGCGTGGCATGTGCCACTTCCTCGATGTCCATACCGCCTTCGCTGGAGACGATAAACGCGACTTTTTGGCTGGCGCGGTCGGTCACAGCGGAGACGTAGTATTCTTTTTTAATGTCGGCGCCTTCTTCAATCAACAGGCGACGCACTTTTTGGCCAGCAGCGCCGGTTTGGTGCGTGACCAGCTGCATGCCCAGGATTTCACCGGCTAGCGCTTTAACGTCGTCAATGCTGCGGGCGAGCTTGACGCCGCCGCCCTTGCCACGCCCACCCGCATGGATTTGCGCCTTCACCACCCAGACCGGGCCGCCCAGCTTTTGCGCCGCCTCAACCGCTTCTTGCACGGTGAAAGCGGGAATGCCACGCGGCACTGGAATGCCAAAATTGCGCAAGATTTCCTTGCCTTGGTACTCGTGAATTTTCATGTGGGAGCCTTCAAAATTCTGTAAAAGGGGTGGGCAAGCAGCGCGCGGCGGCGCTGGGCAGAAGCGGTCGGGCGGCGTTGCCATGCCGTGCAGCTACCTAAAAAGCCTTGCAAGGTGGCGCCTAGGGCAAACCACTGCGAACTGTATCATGCTGAAACATCTGCTTTTTCGCCGGCTCTTTGGCTTTAGCTGCAACCGTAGAAACCCGAGCGCCGATTTATTCCACTGCTTTTGATTGCCTTTTATGACCTCTTGCCGCCACAAAGTTTTCATCGACGGTGAGGCGGGCACCACCGGCCTGCAAATTAGACAGCGCCTGCAAACCATGGCGCAGATCGAGCTGGTCAGCATTGCCCCAGAGTTGCGCAAAGACCTGACCGCCAAAAAAGCGCTGATGGCGCAAGTGGACCTGGTGGTGTTGTGCCTGCACGACGACGCCGCACGCGAGTCGGTCGCCATGATTGACAGCTTGCCCGGAAAAAAACCCAAGATCATCGACGCCTCCACCGCGCACCGTACCGCCTGCGGCTGGGTGTTTGGTTTTCCAGAGTTGGCCGTTGGCCAGCTTGCCGCCGTGCAAGGTGCCCAGCGGGTGGCCAACCCCGGCTGTTATGCCAGCGGTGCCATTGCGCTGCTGCGCCCGTTGATTGACGCTGGCGTGCTGCCGGTGGACTATCCGGTGACGCTGCCGGCTGTTAGCGGCTATTCTGGCGGCGGCCGCCCAATGATTCAAGCCTACGAAGCCACCGATGCCCGCACAGCCGCTCCGGCCTACGAGTTGTATGGCCTGACACTGGAGCACAAGCACCTTCCCGAAATCATGAAGTACACCGGTTTGATGCGCCGGCCAGTCTTCATTCCGGCGGTGGGCAACTTCCGCGAAGGCATGTTGGTGGAGCTGCCGCTGCACTTGGCGTTGCTGCACACCCAACCGAGCTTGGCAGACTTGCACCAGATTTATGTTCGCCATTACACCGGCTCCCAGTGGGTCAGCGCTCAGGGCGCAACAGACGAT
>JAYULP010000161.1:0-2040 GCA_043763445.1 Polaromonas sp. | reverse complement strand
CGGGCGTACTGTTTGCCCTCTGGGCGCACGCGAATCGGAATCAATGGCTCAACTCTGAGCCAGAAGTCATCAGTGACCACCCACGATGGCACTCGTTTGTCTGCCGCCATTGCACTACCCCTTGGCCGCGTCACAAAGCAGCTCAGGAAATAATTTTACTATTTACGGACAACTTCTAAATCTGCGTGATATTGAGCAGGCACTGGAGAACTTCAAGCGCGTGCCAACTGTCGAGGTTGATATCAAAATCACGCCTTCAGAGTCTACCGATGGGGCATTGGCCGAGCCCGACCAAAGCGATCTGCTCATTACATACAGACAAAGCTTCCCGGCTAGGTTTTCACTCACAACTGATGACAGTGGCGCTAAAACAACTGGCAAATATCAAAGTGCTTTGAGTGTGAGCCTAGACAGCTTCTTGACATTAAATGATCTGTTCTACGTCACCCTAAATAAAGGCTTCGGTGGCGCGAAAACCCCCGCGAGCGTTGGTGGTAATGCTCAAGGCACGTACGCAAACACCGTCCACTACTCGCTGCCTATTGGCTATTGGACATTCAGCGCCACGGCAAGCAACAGCCGCTATTTTCAGACCATAGCCGGACTGACACAAAACTACGTCTACAGCGGCAACAGTAGCAACACAGAGGCAAAGCTTTCGCACTTACTTTATCGCGACACCCATCGTAAAACCAGCTTGAGCCTCAAAGCATTCCAGCGGCGCTCGCAAAATTTTATTGATGACACGGAGGTGCAAGTGCAGCGGCGCAGCGTAGGCGGCTGGGAGGCCGGCCTGAGCCACAAAGAATTCATCGGGCAAGCTGCGCTGGACATCAACACCGCCTACAAACAAGGCACGGGCGCATTTGGGTCGTTGCCTGCCCCGGAAGAGTTGTTCAATGAAGGCACGTCGCGCTTCGCTTTGATCAGCTTTGACGTGAACCTCAACACGCCACTTAAATTGGGCGAACAACAACTGCGCTTCGGCGCGCAGCTTCGCGGCCAAAGTAACCGTACACGTCTGACCCCGCAAGACCGCTTCGCTATTGGCGGACGCTTTAGTGTGCGCGGCTTTGACGGTGAGTCCGCGCTAAGCGCTGAGCGCGGCTGGTTGTTGCGCAATGAGCTAGGGGCGAGCCTCGGCAGCACAGGCGCTGAGCTGTACGCCGCGCTGGATCGCGGGAAAGTAGCAGGCCCTACGAGTGCGCTGTTGGCAGGTCAGTCGCTCACCGGAGCCGCGGTTGGGTTGCGCGGCAGCCTGAAAAATATTCAATACGATATTTTTGCCGGTCTGCCTTTACGCCAGCCGCAGCTGTTCCGTACAGCTAACAGCGTCGCCGGCTTTGCGGTAACTATTTCTTTTTAACAGTCTTTTTCAGCTTACTAAAACGAGTAACTTATGAACGCCCGCCAATACCGCATCATTTTCAACAAGGCCCGCGGCTGTCTGATAGCTGTCAGCGAGGTGGCGAATTCACAGGGTAAGGCGGCTAGCGGTGAGCGAGTAAGCGCTGGCAGTGGAGCGGACAGGTATCACAGTTGCGCCACCACTCAAGGTCGAGCGCGCTTTAGCTTCAGTGGTCTTGCCGCTGCCATATTGCTCGCACAGGCGGGTATGCCGTACTTGACTGTGCAGGCGCAAAACCGGACCGACGCTATCCGCGCCGATGCGACAGCGCCTGGAAGCCAGCAAGCAACAGTCTTGCAAACTGCTAACGGTGTGCCGCAAGTCAACATTCAGACCCCCAGCACGCAGGGCGTTAGCCGCAATGTCTACAGCCAGTTTAATGTGAACTCAGCCGGTGCTGTACTTAACAACAGCCGAACCAGCGTCAGCACTCAGATCGGCGGCTACGTACAAGGTAATCCTTGGCTGGCAACGGGCACTGCCCGCATTATTTTGAACGAAGTCAACTCCAACGAGCCAAGTCAGCTTCGTGGCTACATTGAAGTGGCGGGCTCTCGCGCGGAGGTGGTCATTGCAAACCCTGCCGGCATCAATATTGATGGCGGTGGTTTTATAAACGCCAATCGCATCAT
>JAYULP010000160.1:0-2054 GCA_043763445.1 Polaromonas sp. | reverse complement strand
CCGCCGGTACAAATCGCATCTTTCAGCGTCAGTTCCATGACGACGAGAATTCGGCGTGCATTGAGCAGTAAGTTAGCGGGTCTGTCAGGCAAAAACGCTGAGGTGTTGGTGCGGTACATCGCCGTTTACTTTCCCCACCCGTCCTTTAACCCCACCGCCAAACAAAATACCGGCTTGAACCCCGGCACATGGTCTACCCGGTCGGCCACAAAGTAGCCGTGGCGCTCAAACTGAAACTGCTGCCCAGCATGGGCCTGGGCCAATGATGGCTCGACGATAGCGGTGACGACTCTCAGGCTGTTGGGGTTCAGAGACTCGATGAAGTCTTTGCCGCCGGCGTCAGGGTGGGCGTCTAAAAACAAGCGGTCGTACAGCCGCACTTCGGCGGGCACACCATCGGCTACGCCGACCCAGGTGATGGCGGCTTTGACTTTGACCAGGTCGCTGCCAGGGGTGCCGCTTTTGGTGTCAGGCACCACGCAGGCCAGCACTTCGATGATCTGGCCGTTGGCGCCCTTGGTGCAGCCGGTGCAGTCGATGACGTAGCCGGCTTTGAGGCGCACCTTGTTGCCGGGCAGCAAGGTGCCATCCGCACCTGTGTGGGGCGGATAAAGGCGTTTGTAGCCTTTGGGCGGTACTTCCTCGAAGTCCTCGCGGTCAATCCAGACCTCTTTGCCAAGCGTGAAGTGGCGGGCGGGCGCGTCAACACCGCCCGCTGCATGGGGTAGGGCGGGCTGGGAGCACGGCTCCAGGTGGCCTGCGCCCCCCTCACCTGCAAACAGCTCGTCCCAGTTGGTTAGCACCAGCTTGACCGGGCTCAGTACGGCCATGCCTCTGTGGGCGGTGTTCTCTAGTGTCTCGCGCAGGCAGCCTTCGAGGGTGCTGTAGTCGATCCAGCTGTCGCTTTTGGTCACGCCAATGCGTTCGGCAAATAGCCGCAGCGCTGCGGGCGTGTAGCCCCGGCGGCGCAGGCCGGCTATTGTTGGCATGCGGGGGTCGTCCCAGCCGTTGACTTTGTGGTCATACACCAGCTGGGCGAGCTTGCGTTTACTGGTTAGCACATAGGTCAAGTTCAGACGGGCAAACTCGTACTGGCGCGGGTGGGGCGTGGTGATCAGCTGGCCTTCGCAGAGCCTGTCAAGCAGCCAGTCGTAGAACGGGCGCTGGTCTTCAAACTCCAGCGTGCAAATGCTGTGGGTGATTTGCTCCAGGGCGTCTTCAATCGGGTGGGCAAAGGTGTACATCGGGTAGATGCACCAGGTGTCGCCCGTGTTGTGGTGGGTGGCGCGGCGGATGCGGTAGATGGCCGGGTCGCGCAGGTTAATGTTGGGGCTGGCCATGTCTACTTTGGCACGCAGCACCATCGAGCCGTCTTCATGCAGGCCGGCTTTCATTTCTCGAAAGCGGGCCAGATTCTCAGCTGGGGTGCGGGCCCTGAAGGGGCTGTTGACGCCGGGTTTGCCAAAGTCGCCCCGGCTCAGGCGCATTTGCTCGGCGGTTTGCTCGTCCACATAGGCGTTGCCAGACTCGATCAAATACTCGGCAGCGCGGTACATATCGTCAAAGTAGTCGCTGGCTTGGTAGAGGTTGCTCTGCACGCCGCCGGCGCCAGTGTTTTGCCAGTCAAAGCCCAGCCAATGCACTGCGTCCTTGATGGCGTTGACGTACTCGGCATCTTCTTTTTCGGGGTTGGTGTCGTCAAAGCGCAGATGGCACACGCCGCCGTAGTCCCGCGCCAAGCCAAAGTTCAGGCAGATGCTTTTGGCGTGCCCGATGTGCAGGTAGCCATTGGGTTCGGGCGGAAAGCGCAGTCTGACTTTGGCAATGTCCAGCGGGCCAGCGGCGTGGTGCGCGGCGTCGCCCGGGGAGCCTGCCCACCGGCGTTCAGCGTAGGTGCCTTCTGCCAGGTCTTTTTCGATGATTTGGCGTAAAAAATGGCTGGTTTTGGGCGCGTCGGCCAGCGGGGCGGCAGGGGCTTTGGCAGCGGATGCAGGGGCTAGGAGGGTCATCGTTTCATTCTAAAGGCCAGTGCTGTGCAGGCTATGCTGGGCAAA
>JAYULP010000159.1:0-5080 GCA_043763445.1 Polaromonas sp. | reverse complement strand
TGGAGCCTCAGGCGCGGGCAGGCAAGCAGCAAGAACAGTAGACATAAGCACAGCAGACATTAAAGACAACGCCTTGTTTTAACAGATGGCCGCCAGCTCGCACCAGCACGCCGCCATGGGCAAAGTCAGCAGCCTGTCGTGGCTCACAGCGCATTTTTTGATCAAAACAAGTTGTAGCCGTTGATTTTATTGCTTCTATTGCTATTTATTTTATAGCATTTTAAGCAATGGTGGCCGCCGGCAACCGCCAGCGCCGCAGCGAGTTGACGGCACGGCAACAACCGCTGGCGGCCTTCACTGCGGCTGAAGCGCAACTTTTTTTTATCCGCCCTACCCGTTGCACCGCCGCCAAAGCCAGCGCACCGGCCAGCGGGCCAGCGACCGTCTCCAGCAGACGCCGGGTGAGCCGGCCCAGTGCTGAGCCAACATTGGGTATGCCCGCCACTGCGGCGCTGCTCGCTTCGATAGCATGGTCAGGCGCAGTGAAACCGCGCGTCAAAATGCTGCCGCCGACCAAAAACATAGCGGCGGCGCCGGCTACCGACAGGCACTTCATAAGCTGCGGTGCAAGCCAAAAAATGCCGCGCCCCAGGCTTCGCCGCCGAGCGCAGCCGCTCCGGCTGCAGTACAGGCCGGCATCGTGAATGCTTGACGATACCGGCGACCACGCCATAAACGCCGAGGGTCATCACCACCGCGAGGGTGCTCATAACCGCCACCTGCGTCGAGCTTGCGCTAGCTTGCATCGTCCCCAAGGTGATGGCGATGATTTCAGCGGACCAAGTAAAGTCAGCTCGCACCACGCCTTTGATTTGGTCTTTTTCCCGCGCTAAGAGGTCCAGCGGTGGCGTCGCTGCGGCTACCTGCGGCGCTTGACGCTCGGCTTTTTGTTGCGCCGCTTGGGGCAAGAGTTTGTGCGCGAGCTTTTCAAAGCCCTCAAAGCCCCCAAAGCATAAAAATGCACCACCCACCATCAGCAGTGCCGTCACCGCCTAAGGTGAGAATGCATTGACGGCCAATGCCGCCGGAACCAAAACCGCCTTGTTGACAAACAAGCCCTTGGCCACCGCCCACACCATTGGCAACGCCTGGTCGGCCTTGACGCCCGCGACCTGCTGGGCCTTGACTGCTCGGTCATCGCCCAGTACAGCGGCCGTTTTTTGGCGGCTACTTTGGGCAAAACCTCCACATCGCCCGGGATGCTGGCTATGTCGTCAAGCAGGGCCAGCAAGCTAGCGGGCAGGAAAACTTTCAAAAAAAAGTAAGGCATAGCGCTAGACCCACCACAGCCGCCAAGCGCAGGCAAAAGCCACCCACGGGCGGCTTTTTGTGTTGCTGTTATCGGTCTGTCAGACTGACCGCTTAGGCGGCCAGCCGGGCTGGGCAAGTGGTTTGGCCCTATCAGCGCATTAGCCGCCCGATCAAAAAGCCAATGGCCAAGGCAGCGCCAACAGCTTCTAGCGGCTTGTTTTGTACCCATGACTTCGAGTAAGCCAACGCTTCGCTGGGCGCGTCTTTAACCCGGCGCGCATCGCCGGCAAAGCGGTCCGCGACGTGACTGGCGCTGCTCGCTAGCTTGTCCACCGTGCTGTGCGCGGCACTTGCCATTTTTGCAACCGACGACAGCGTGGGCCCAGCCGCAGCAGCGTCCACACCATCATGCACTTGGCTGGGCGTCGGCGGGCTCAGGGCTTTATCGGTTAGCACAGGCGGCTGGTTCATGGTGAGACTTTCATTATGAATTCAAACAACTTTGACTCTACAAAGGCTGCACGTTACCGGTTGTGCGCGCCATGAGCGCCACACTGTAGGACAAAACAGCGTGTTATGCACTGGCTACTATGTCAGTGCGCGCTGACATAGTAATGTCATGCGCGCCTAGAGGCAGTAGTGGCCGTTGGGTTGACGATTAATTGCCAGTCGCTTGCATGCGCGCTGCAGCCGTCAACTGGTTTTGCTCTCCTCATTGTCAGCCAGTACCCAGCTCAGCTCGACTGCCCGTTCAACATCTTTTGGGAGCACATCGACATGTCTACCAACCCGTCTAATCCCGGTCTGGCGCGGCCTTTGCGGCCGTGGCCGTTTTTCTCATCAGCCGTGTATGCCGGCAGCCGGACCAAGCCATTGCCGCCTGAGGTCGAAGCGGACAACGAAGAAGGTCTGGCGCTGCCGGTGGAGCCAGACGAAGGCACACCCTTGATTCCCGACGACGAACGCGTCATCAACGTGCCGTCATAGGCACTGGCGCTGCCCGGCAGCGTCAGTCCACCGCACGTTTGAGGCGAATTTCCTCTAAGCGGGCGCTGCCAAAGGCAGTGGTTCGAAGCGTTGGCATTTCGCGCTTAAAGCCGGCGCAATGCTCGAAAAACGACAGGCCGGGCGCGTTACCAAGCAGCACCCAGGCGGTGACTTGGGTACACCCTTCGTCTTTTAAGCCGTCTCGTGCGCCGTCCCACAGGGCAACGCCCGCGCCCTGACGCCAGTGTGCTGGCGTGACATAAAGCGCCCAGATTTCGCCCACGGTAGCGCGGCTTTCTACATCGCGTGAACGGTCAAACCCAACGAAACCCACAACCGAGTTGTCATCGACCGCCACCAGCGTCTGCGGCTCGCTGTACTCAATGGCTTCCCGCCAGTAAGCCAGTCGCTTTTCAGGCGTCATGGCCAGTAAAAAATTGTCGGGCATCAGCCCGGTGTAAGCCGTTTTCCAAGTGGCAACGTGAATGTCGGCGATGGCTTTGGCGTCGCGGGCGGTGGCGGGGCGAACAAAGTAGCTGGGCATGAAGGCTCGTTTGTGAATGGTCAAAAAAGCGGAATTGTCGCCCACTTCGCGGCGCACGCTCCGCAATTACGCCTATGCCCAGCCCGCAGACCTGCTGCGGTTACCAGCCAGGCCAGCGTAATTTAAGGCCAGTGTGCGGCCCAGCGGGGAAGCTTTTTGCACTGCCGCTTGCCAGCCAACGTAGGCGCTGGCCCGCCGCGCCGGTATGGCTTTGGGCAGCGCGCTGCAGCAGCACTTGCAAACATCACGCCAGTGGCCGCAGCGTGCAGCTGGGCCAGCCAGCCGGTGCCGCGCCAGATGGCTGCCAGCGGCTTTTTTTAGCCCCGCCTTAGCGTGCCCGCCTACGGCGGAAAACGCGCCACAAACGGCATCAGCTGCTACTGGGTGGAGCTGACAAAAGCAGCCTTCAGTACGCTGGCAGAAATGATTAGTCGGGCGCACAGCGTGCGGGTCAAACCTGATTGAACTGCGCTGATAATTACGTTTTCGTGCCCCTTAAATCAACCGGAGAACACCATGGCAAAAGGTCAGCAAAACAGCAGCAAGATGGTTAAAAAACCGAAAAAAGACACCTCGCCGCCGAAGACGGTGTCACCCGACGCCGTACGTCCCACAGTGACTACCACCGTGCCGGTGCGCGGCAAACTCAAAAACAAGTAAAACCGGTATGAGCAGCCCGCCAGACGCTCGCCAAGCTGCCGCCACCGGCCAGCCCGGCAACCCACTGCACGGTGTCACGCTCAAAGCCGTCGTGACCGCTTTGAGCGCGCACTACGGCTGGCAAACTCTGGCGCAGCACATCAATATTCGCTGCTTTACCAGTGAGCCGAGTGTGGCTTCGAGCCTGAAGTTTTTGCGAAAAACGCCGTGGGCGCGCGACAAGGTAGAGTCGCTTTACTTGTACATGCTGCGCGACATTCGGCGCAACAGTCCGCCGGTACACAACTTTGCGCCCCCAAAAGCCGCGCCGCTTGATGTCAATTGATGTGCGCTACCAAGACGAGCACCTGCTGGTTTTGAACAAACCAGCAGGCCTGCTGAGTGTGCCTGGACGGGGCGCTGACAAACAAGATTGCCTGAGTGCCCGCGTGCAGCACCGGTTTGCCGATGCTTTGGTGGTTCACCGCCTGGACATGGCCACTTCAGGCCTGCTGCTGATGGCTCGCAGCCCCGCCATGCAGCGGCTGCTAAGCCAGCTGTTTGAAGCCCGACAAATTGACAAAATTTATGTTGCGGTAGTAGCCGGCCGCATGACTGCGCCGGCCGGTGTCTGGCAGTTAATTGACCTGCCGATTGCAGTGGACTGGCCATGCCGGCCACGACGCCTGATTGACCACTTACACGGCAAGCCAAGCCAGACGCGCTACCAAATAACCGAAAAAACCGTGGGCTCTGACAGTACCCGCGTGACACTGCAACCGATCACTGGCCGGTCACACCAGCTGCGGGTGCACTTAAAAGCACTGGGCCACCCGATTTTGGGCGACGCGCTGTATGCCAACGCCGCCACACAGGCCAAAGCCCCGCGGTTGTTGCTACACGCCCAAGCGCTGGCGCTGGTTCACCCTGCAACACAAAAACGGCTGGCTTTGATTTGCCCGCCGCCATTTTGACGCCGCCATTTTTGGCGCACTGACCCAAAACTCCAGTAGCGCTTGGATGGCTCGGCGGGCTGCGTCAACAGCGCGTTCGGCCTTCGCTGAGGCGGCTTGCCGGTACTGCGTCTGGCCACACGCTGAGCGATAGCCAGCGCCGGTAAAAGCTCAAAAAAGCTTGCCGGCGGCCAGCAAACGCAAAACCGCAATCCAGTAGCTGCCGCAACCGTAGCGCCCGCAACAATACGGCTGCGCCATCAAGCACTGCGCAGCCGTTGATGAAAACCGCTGCGCACAAAGGCAAACAAGCTGTTAAAGGCTGGCACTGCCTTTGTTATTGCTCTGTTTTTGGCCGGCTCCAGCAGCGTTGCTACCGCCCGGACGGCTCGGTTTTACCAAGCTCAGCTGCTGGGCGCTGCGCTCACGCTTGGACGCTCACGCCTTTCCAGAACGCGACGCGGCCGGTGATGTTTTCGGCAGCGTGTTTGGGCTCGGGGTAATACCACGCGGCATCGGTGTTCATCTCGCCATTGACCAGCAGCGAGTAATAACTGGCCTGACCCTTCCAGGCACACATGGTGTGGTGGTTGCTGAAGGTCACAAAGTTGCGGTCCAGCGAATCAGCTGGGAAATAGTGGTTGCCCTCAACCAAAACCGTATCGTCGCTTTGCGCAATAACTGCGCCGTTCCAGATAGCTTTCAT
>JAYULP010000158.1:0-2066 GCA_043763445.1 Polaromonas sp. | reverse complement strand
GTCTCAACCGCTGAGGACGCCCGATTTATGCAGCTGGCCTTGCAATCGGCGCAGCAGGCTGGCGCTTTGGGTGAAGTGCCGGTGGGTGCCGTTGTGGTGCGGCGCGGCGTAGTTATTGCCAGCGGCTTCAATGCACCGGTAGCTGGCCATGACCCAACAGCGCATGCTGAGATAGTGGCCCTGCGTACAGCAGCGCTGGCGTTGGGCAACTACCGACTGGACGACTGCACGCTGTATGTCACGTTGGAGCCGTGCGCTATGTGCAGCGGTGCCATGCTCAATGCACGGCTGGCTCGGGTGGTGTTTGGCGCGCCGGAGCCTAAAACCGGTGCGGCGGGCTCAGCGGTCAACTTGTTCGGCCAGCCCGCGCTGAACCACCACACCAGGGTGCAAGGCGGCGTGCTGGCGCCGCAGTGTGCGGCGATATTGCAGAATTTTTTCAGGCAGCGGCGGGATACACAGCGGCATCAGGCTCGCCTGGCGCACCCCCTGCGCGACGACGCGCTGCGCACGCCAGACGCTGCCTTCACCGGGCTACCCGACTACCCGTGGCCTGGTCGCTACATTAGCGACCTGCCGGCACTGCACGGGCTGCGGTTGCACTATCTGGACGAGCCAGGTGCAGCCGGCAACGGCAGGGCGGGCGGATTGACCTTTTTATGCTTGCACAGCAGTCCTGCCTGGAGCTACTTTTACAGCCAGATGATCCCGGTTTTTTTAGCAGCAGGGCACCGCGTGGTGGCGCCTGATTTGATTGGTTTTGGCAAAAGTGACAAACCCAAAAAAGCTCCAGCACACCAATTGGCACGCCACCGGCAGATTTTGTTGGAATTGCTCGAGCGTCTGGACCTGCAGCGGGTGGTGCTGGTCGTGCCGGCACAGGGCAGCTTATTGGGCTTGACACTGCCCATGGCTGCGCCGTCGCGGTATTGCGGCTTGCTGTTGTCGATGTCCGGCGCAAGCGGCGCAGCCGGGTATTGCCCGAATGCTGGCGTTATCGACTGGCGCGCCTGGTGTGCTAGCCAACGCTGCTCTGAGGTCAGCCACTTTTCTGCGCATGGCGAACTCAAATTAACCACAGGCCAATACGCCGCCTGCTGCGCACCGTTTCCTGATGCCGGACATCGCGCTGCGCTGCTCGCTTTTAAGACCGCGGCAGCCGCCGGCGACGTTGCCGATGTGTCACGCCGCGCTCATGAGTTTTGGGCTCATCAATGGAGCGGACACAGCCTGATCGCCGTTGCAGACGGTGGCCACAGTTTGGCGCTGCCCGCCGGACACGGGTTGCAGCAACGCGCTTGTGGCCACCCGTCAGCCGCGACGTTAGGCTACGCCGAGCCCGCGCATTTGATGCAAGCACACGGCCAAGCCATTGCCGAACGAGCGGTGCAACGCTTTGCCGCTGTCGCCTGCAAGGGCTGATGGCACAGCCCAGGTAGGGGCGCACACTGACACCGGAGCGCGAGACTTTCGCATAAAAATGGTGGCGCAGCGCTTTAGCATCATCACAACTTTGATTGCCGCCATGTTGACGTCCACTTTGCGCCATGCCACAGACGCCCGTCTGTCTCATCGAGCGTTAGCACACCTTAATGTCCAGCGCTTGTTGCCAGCGCTGCACGCTGGCGTCGCGCCGATGTTGCCGCCCACGCGCCTGAACACCAGCGACTTTGTGGCCTGGCCCGAAACGCGGGTAACGCATGAACTCGGCCAAGCTCACCACCTGTTTGACTTGCACACCGCGCCTGAGGTGTCCGGCGCAAAATGTTGGGTAGAAAAAATCACGGACCCACTGGCCGACACCAATCCCACTTGCGCTGGCGCACTGGCCGACAGCGCATTGATGCGGTTGCTGTGCGGCCAGCGCTGCTTTGAACGCTACAGCGCCTACTGGCTGTTGCCCGAGTGG
Organism: Polaromonas sp.; assembly: GCA_043763445.1. Classification (GTDB taxonomy): domain Bacteria; phylum Pseudomonadota; class Gammaproteobacteria; order Burkholderiales; family Burkholderiaceae_C; genus Polaromonas. The sequence continues at coordinate 157 of JAYULP010000158.1, read as the reverse complement.
CCGATGTCAACAAGCGCTGAGCCACCAGCGCAGTACCCCGCCGAGATGACGCATTGACGGCGCCGGCTCAATTGCAGTCCGCGCTGGCGTTGTTGCTCAGCACCTTAGCCAGCGCGGGCTACCGCTTTATCACCCCTACGCCGCTGACGCAGCAGCG
>JAYULP010000157.1:0-5122 GCA_043763445.1 Polaromonas sp. | reverse complement strand
CAGGCGACAAGGAGCAGTTAACTTTGCAAATTTTCAACTCCAGTAGCTTGGTGTGGTGTGGTGTGGTGTGGGGCTTGGGATCCGGTCACTGGCACAGCAGGCGCTCTGAATTAGAAAAGCACCGCCGCAGCATGGATCAAAAGTAAGCCCCCGGTACCGCCACTGCAGCCCAGCAGCGGCCCGTTACGTCAGCGGGCCGAAGTCCCGAATGTATTGCAGTGCTGCCGGGTCGTCCAGTGTGGTCAGGTCGCCAGCGTCACGGCCCTCACACACGGCCTGAATCGCCCGGCGCAGCAACTTGCCGCTGCGGGTTTTTGGCAAGGCCATCACGAAGCGTACCTTGGCTGGCCGGGCCACGGCGCCTAAGTCGCCGTCTACCCGCTTCACGATGGCGTGCGCAAGCACCCGCGCTGCCGCAGCGTCGTGCAAAACGCTGGCATCCCTGGGCACCACGAACGCCATGGCCACCTGGCCTTTAAGGGTGTCGGCTACGCCCACAACAGCGACCTCTGCCACCTCAGAGTGGCCTGAGATACTTTCTTCGATTTCCCGCGTACCCAGTCGGTGTCCGGCGACGTTGATCACATCGTCAGTGCGGCCCAAGATGAAGTAGTAGCCGTCTTCATCACGAATTGCCCAGTCGAATGTGCTGTAGACGGTTTTGCCGGGGATGCTGTTCCAGTACGTGTTGACAAACCTGGCGTCGTCCTGCCAGATGGTTTGCATGAATCCGGGCGGCGTGGGGCCCTCCAGCACCAACACCCCTTTTTGATTGGGCCGGGTTAACTCCTCGCCGGTTGTCTCGTCGAGCAGCTTGACGCGGTAGCCGTACATCGGCACGCCCGGGCTGCCCAGCTTGCTGCGCATTTTTTCAACGCCTTTAGCCACAGTCAGCAGCGGCCAGCCGGTTTCGGTTTGCCAGTAGTTGTCAACGATGGGCACACCCAGGGCGTCGCTGATCCAGCGTGCGGTTGGCTCGTCAAGTGGCTCGCCCGCCAGGAACAAAGCGCGCAGGCTGCTCAAACCATATGGTTTGAGCAGCGCCGGGTTCTGCTTTTTAAGTAAGCGCACCGCTGTGGGCGCACTGAACATGCCAGTGACCTTGTACTTTTCAACCAAGCTCCACCAAATGCCGCTGTTGGGCTGTCCGTCCATGCCCTGGGTGGGCAGGCCTTCGTACAAGATGGTCGCCATGCCTGCAATCAAAGGGCCGTAAACAATGTAGCTGTGGCCCACTACCCAGCCAATGTCGCTGGTCGAGAAAAAAGTCTCACCTGCGCGGCCGTCGAAAATATGCACCATGCTGGCAGCCAGTGCTACGGCGTAGCCGCCAGTGTCGCGCTGTACGCCCTTGGGCTTGCCAGTGGTGCCACTGGTGTAGATGGTGTAGCTGATGTCGGTTGAATTCATCGGCTCGCAAGGCACTTGCGCCGCCAGATGTTGCGTGCGCAGCACTGCCCAAAGGTGGTCACGTCCGGCCTGCAGCGCCATAGCAGCCAAGCCGCGGTCGGCCAGCAGCACAGCGTGCGGCTGGTGCGTGGACAACGCCAAGGCCGCGTCGAGCAGCGGCTTGTAGGCCACGACTTTACCGCCGCGCGAGCCGGCGTCGCTCGACACAATCACTTTGGGTGTGGCGTCTTCTATGCGCAAAGCCAGCGAGCCGCTGGCGAAGCCACCAAACACTACACAGTGAATGGCGCCAATGCGGGCGCAAGCCAGCATGGCAAAGGCAGCTTCTGCCACCATCGGCATATAAATCAGCACCCGCTCGCCCTTGCCCACACCCAATGATTGCAGCGCAGCGGCCATGCGTTGCACTTCCCGGTGCAGCTCGGCAAAGCTGTAGCTTGTCTCGACGCCAGTTTCACTGGACACGTAGATCAGCGCGGCCTGGTCGGCGCGCTGAGCGAGGTGCCGGTCCACCGCGTTGTGACACAGGTTGGTCTGCCCGCCTTCAAACCAGCGTACAAACGGGGGGTTATCGTTATTGCACACCCGGCTAGCCGGGGTGGACCAGTCAATTAAGCGGGCTTGTTCGGTCCAGAAAATATCAGGCTGGTCAATTGACTGCCGGTAAAAGTCGGCGTAGCTGGGCATGCGTGGTCTCCAGGAGTTTTTGACCTTTCAGTCGCTTACATCGACGGGCAGTCGGCCGCGCCGCGCACAAGGCCTGCACCCATTGCCTGCTGAATTATGGGGACAGGTCTTGCGGCAGGCTGACGGCGTTGCGGCCGGTGTCGATAACGCGATGCAGGTGGGCAAAAACCATCACCACGGCGGGCGAAAAAGCTCGACAAAGCTGGTCAAAACTAATTTTTATGCCAAAACAGGGAGTAGCCGTTGTTTTAACTTGCTGCGTTGCTATTTATTTAATAGCGTTGCTGGTACGCTGCTGATGCGTTGCTATCCGAGACATCAAGCCGCTTGTCCAGTACAGGCCGGCTTTACTCGAGCTTGTGGTCTTCACTTTTAGCCTGCGCCATGGCCTCGGGCTCGAGCGCCTCGGCATGCACATTCAAACGAATAAACACCCCCCAGGCTGCCAGCAGCACAGCGGCGGCCACCAGCACACTGGCGGCGTATACGAGTTGAATCGGCTCTTCATGCGCGGCGCGAAAAGTCGCTACCAGCGCCTCAATGGCTACAGCGACCACCACCACCACCATAAAGCGCGACAAAAACCGCCGTACCCGGGTTGGCCCACTGATGTGCGCGTCCCGCACCACCTCTTCTTCAGTAATCGTTTGCGCAATTTGCAGCGCCACCACAGCGGCGGCCAACAAGCCAAGGGCCTCAATTACCTGCTGCGCTGCTTGCTGGTCCAGCCCCGCTGCCACAGCCGCCCAAGCGCTTGTAGCGGCAATGGCGATCAACACCAAGGCGGCACAAGCAAACAGCGCCGCCATACAGGCATGAACAAAGGCAAAAAGTCGGCTGATGAATTTCATAAGTCGTATCGTGACACAAGGCCAGCAGCGCAGCTCACAGCAAAAGCTACTTGATCGCGCTGTGCAATGCTTTGAAAGCCGGATGCTCCGCAGTGCGCAGCCATTCAAACGCCACCATCTCGGTGGTAGTCAGCTCAGCGCCGTTACCGGCTAGGCGGTCAAAGGCGGCGTCGCGGTTGCGCTCGGTGCGGGCGCTACAAGCATCGGTGACCACCCACACATCGAACTCGCCTTCGAGCAAGTCCAGTGCAGTTTGCAGCAGGCACACATGCGCCTCGCAGCCTGCCAGCACGATGATGTTGCGGCCCTCTGGCTCTTCGGGCTCCGGCTTTTGCAGGTGCCGTGGCAGGCTGCGGGCGTTGCCTCTGGCTTGAAAGCCAGGCGCTGGTTTGCGCGCTGGCGGGCGTAGCCACTCACCCAAGCCGTCAGCCACAGCGCTGAAGTGACTTTTTGTGAGCGTGCGGCCGCCCGCGTCGGCCAGGGCTGCCAGCACCTCGGGCATTTGGTGGCCCAGTTTGTCGGGGGTTTGCTCGGTGCCCCACACCGGCACTCGCATCACTTGCGCCATGCGCGCTAGTCGCACCGCATTGGCCAGTACGGCGGTATGGTCAAAAATCGCGGGCATCAAACGGGTTTGGTAGTCCACCAGCACCAGCTGGCAGTCGTCGGCATCGAGCAACATGTGAAATCCTTACATCATTGAAACGGCGTAGCTGCATTGGGCGCGCAGCGCAGCAAGTGCGCTTGCCGCACCACTTGACACGCTAGACAACGCACACCCTGCATCTTGCCCGAACAGGCCGCTGCACCTGGTACGTTGCAGCAGTAGCAAGCCCACCCCAGGCACGAGAACAGCGGCAATTTCACGCGGTGCCTGCGCTAAAACCCATGACTTGCAGCGCAGCGCAGCGCCGCCCAAATGCAAGGCGCAGTGCAAGCGCTCGCCAAGCTCAAAGTACCGCCTGGCGGTGAGCCTGGGCCGCCGCCACCCGCGGCTCGCCTTTGCCAAGCCCACTGGAAAATTAAAGGTCAAAAGCGGCATAAGCCCACATTTTTGCTGCCGGCAGTGCTACACAATTTAAGTCAGGCTTTGGCGCTATGTTGTTGCAGCACAATAGCGTCATGGTGGCGGCATTTCAGCAAACCGCAGCAGTTTAGTGGCCAAAAAGGTCTCTACTAAAAAGCACACCAGCGCTGACATAAAGCACAACACGCCCAGCAAAAACGACACCGTCGCCACCCGCAAAATCGGCAGGTCGGCGGTTTCGCCTAAGAACAACACAATGATGGTAAAACCAATCGAAATGGCACAAAACGTCAGCAAAGCGATGCAGCTGTTGACCAGCCAGCCGCGCTGGCGAAGGCTTTTGAGCTCGGCATACATCTTCTGCGCCTGAGCTTGCTGGACACCGCCGGCTTCTAGCCGATTTTCCAAAAAACGCGCCCGGTCGATGATGCGGGCCAGCCGACCGGCGACCGCAGCGATCATGCCGGACACCGCCGTCAGCAAAAACACCGGCGCTACCGCCAGCTGAATGCCATGGGTTACCGTGGTGAGGTCGGGGGCAAAGTTCATGGTGAAAGTTCCAAGAAGTGGGCAAATTACGGCAAACGTCCCGGTTAGCTGATGTTGTCACGCAAGTCTCGCCGCACCTAGGGCAGCGGCGCGCTTAACTGAACCGGCGCTGCGCGTCCAGGGCCAAGCCCGCGCCAATGCTGCCGAACCGGTCTCCTTCGACCACGCGCGCCGAGTCCAAGACTGCAGCGATGCGCGCCCGCAGCAGCGGCACGCCACTGGAGCCACCGGTAAAAAACACCGTGTCTACCCCGCGCGCTGGCACCCCAGCGTCGACCAACAATGCCGACACTGTGGACTCGACGCGGTGAACCAGCGCGCTAATGGCCCGCTCAAAGTCCAGGCGATGCAGCGTTAGGTGCTCACCATGGGCAATGCGGCCCAAGTTCATGTCGGTGGCGGGCGCGTCTGACAACGCAATTTTGGCGGCCTCGACTTGCATGGCCAGCCAGTGGCCCGAGCGTTCTTCAACCAAGGTTTGCAGCCGGGCCAGCTTGGGTTTTTCGAGGGCGTCCCGCAGTAAGTCGGTAATTTGTGCGGCGGCCTTACGGGTGTATGCCAAGTTGATGGTGTGCCACGTTGCTAAGTTAAAGTAATG
>JAYULP010000156.1:0-2076 GCA_043763445.1 Polaromonas sp. | reverse complement strand
TGCCGACCACGCCGTCGTTCAGCCGCGCCGCGCCGTTGTGCAGGCAAGCCGGCGCAATGGCGGCCACCAGCTGCTGGCGGCGCACACCACAATGTCAGCGCGATGTCAGCGATTTATTGCGTTTTTCAACCGCCAGCCGGGCATCGAAGGCGATGATGGTGGCGAGAGCGCTTAAACCTAAATCTGAACCTAAACCACGAAAGTCTTTGGAGCAGCCGACGGTCGCGGGCGCTGTCGGGCCGGCCGCACCTAGCTGCCAGTAAAAAACGCAATAGCCGGCAGTTAGCAACATGAAAAATGCTGCAGCACAGTAGGCTTCAGAGCCGTTCAAGCAACGCCTGTCCTACGGCCTGGGTGAGCACTTCACCGCGCAACGAGCGCATGGGTGCCTCAAGAATTTTGATGTCCACCAGCTGGCCAATCAGCCGCTCAGGGCCATTGAAGACCACGGGCCGGTTGCATTCGGTACGGCCGAACAGCGCGTGAGCGGTTTTGCGCGCCGCCCCTTCGACCAGTACCCGCTGCACCGTGCCCAGCCGGCTGGCGCTGATGGCGACCACGCTCGCGTCAATGGTCGCTTGCAGGCGCTGCAGCCGCGCCAGCTTGGTGCTGTGCGGTGTGTCGTCATGCAGCGCTGCCGCTGGGGTGCCTGGGCGGGGGCTGTAGATGAAGCTAAATGAGGTGTCAAAGCCGACGTCGTCAATTAGCCGCATCATCTTGTCGAAGTCGTCGTCGGTTTCGCCCGGAAAGCCGACGATGAAGTCGCTGCTCAGGGCTAGATCAGGGCGGATGGCGCGCAGCTTACGGACTGTGCTTTTGTATTGAATGGCGGTGTAGCCCCGCTTCATGGCCATCAAAATCCGGTCTGAGCCGTGCTGCACCGGCAGGTGCAGGTGGTTGACCAGCTTGGGCAGCCGTGCGTAGGCATCAATCAGCCGCTGGGTGAACTCGTTCGGGTGGCTGGTGACGTAGCGGATGCGTTCAATACCGGCAACGTCGTGGACGTAGTCCAGCAGCGTAGCGAAGTCGGCGATCTCGGCTGTGCCCCCCATTGGGCCTCGGTAAGCGTTGACGTTTTGCCCCAGCAGCGTGACTTCTTTGACCCCTTGGTCGGCCAGACCAGCGACTTCGACCAGCACGTCTTCAAACGGGCGCGAGACCTCCTCGCCCCGGGTGTAAGGCACCACACAGTAGCTACAGTATTTGGAGCAGCCTTCCATGATGCTGACAAAAGCGCTTGCGCCGTCTACCCGCGCCGGCGGCAGGTGGTCAAACTTTTCAATTTCCGGAAAACTGATGTCTACCTGCGGCTTGCCTAGGCTGACGCGTTTGGCCAGCAGCTCCGGCAGTCGGTGCAGAGTTTGCGGGCCGAACACCACATCGACATACGGCGCGCGCTGGATGATGGCGGCCCCCTCTTGGCTGGCCACGCAGCCACCCACACCGATCAGCACGCCTTTGTCCTTCAGGTGCTTGACGCGGCCTAGGTCGCTAAACACTTTTTCTTGCGCCTTTTCCCGCACCGAGCAGGTGTTGAACAAAATCAGGTCAGCCTGCTCAATGTCGTGGGTCGGCTCGTAGCCTTGGGCGGCATGCAGCACGTCAGACATTTTGTCCGAGTCGTACTCGTTCATCTGGCAGCCAAAGGTTTTGATGAAGACTTTTTTGCTCATGGCTTGTCTCTCATTTCGGCATCATTCAGGATCCAGACCTGATGCACCAAGCCCAAAGTGTCCAGCAAATAGCGCACCTGCAGCTCCTGGCCAACCACTGCGCCGGAGAGCACCAGCAGATTGTTACGTCCTCGAATTCGCGCCCCGGGCGACAGTCGCGCAGGCTGACCGTTGAGCAGCGCCTCGGGCGGCATGGTCACCACCAACACGCCGCGCACGGCGTTTGCCGCCATGGGCGGGATGCGTTGGGGCAGGTCTTGGGCGTTGGCCGGTGGGGCGAGCAAGGCCGCAGCCAAGCCCAAAATCGATAAACAGCGGTTCATGGTGTACATCCAGAGGCTGAGGGTGATGAAAAAAGCCACTGTGTGGGGCAGTGGCTTTTGTGTGTTTTGGTGGTGATAGG
>JAYULP010000155.1:0-5150 GCA_043763445.1 Polaromonas sp. | reverse complement strand
CAGCGACCGTCTGGACCTGCGACCTGTCCTACGACTATGTAAAAATCAACGCTGACTACCGCAGCTAGTGCGCTGTCATGCCAGCCTTCCACAATACCCGGCCTACCTATGAACGAGCAGTTTGAACGCCTAATGGTGCGGGTCGAGTCGCTACTGAGCCGCATCGAATCGATCTTGCCGCAGCCGATGCAGGCCCCCGACTGGTCGGCTTCGTTGGCTTTTCGCTACCGCAAGCGCTCGTCGGGTCACGGGGTGCTAGAGCCAGTGCGCCACATTGGCGCAATAACCTTGGCGGACCTTAAAGAAATCAACGACCAAAAAGATAAAATCTGCCGCAATATTGAGCAGTTCGTCAGCGGCAACCCCGCTAACAATATGCTGTTGACTGGCTCGCGCGGCACCGGCAAGTCGTCGTTGGTCAAAGCCTGCCTTAATGCGTATGCTGCGCGTGGCTTGCGCCTTATCGAGGTAGATAAAGCTGACCTGGTTGATCTGTCCGACATCGTTGATGTGGTGTCTGACCGGGCTGAAAAATTCATTGTCTTTTGCGACGATCTGAGCTTTGAAGAGGGCGAGTCTGGCTACAAGGCGCTGAAGTCAAGTCTAGACGGCTCCGTGGCCGCAGCCACGCCCAACGTGCTGATCTACGCTACCAGCAACCGCCGGCATTTGCTGCCGGAGTACATGGCCGACAACCTTACCTACACCACCACGTCTGACGGCGAAGTTCACCCCGGCGAAGTGGTGGAAGAAAAAATTTCGCTGTCTGAGCGATTTGGCCTGTGGGTCAGCTTTTATCCGTTCAGCCAAGATGAGTACCTAGCGATTGCTGCGCAATGGCTGACGTCGTTGGGTGTTGATGCCGCTGCTATTGAAGCGAGCCGGCCTGCTGCGTTGGTATGGGCGCTGGAGCGAGGCTCGCGCAGCGGCCGCGTGGCCTTGCAATTTGCGCGCGACTATGCTGGCCAACGCGCCGCTGCAGCGCTGTGACGCCGCCGATATTAGTGGCTGATGGTCAGCAGCCGCGAGCGGGTGGTGCCAACCGGCCAGTGGTAGACGTTGCCGTGGGGGTACTGATTGGAGACACCGGTTATTTTTTGTTGACGACGCGCCCCCCGGGCAAAGTGTACGAAGGCTACTGGGAGTTTCCGGGCGGAAAACTGGAGCCAGGCGAGAGTGTGGAGCAGGCCCTGCGCCGGGAGTTGCACGAAGAGCTGGGTATTGTTATCGGTCCGGCAGCGCCTTGGCGCGTCGAGCTGGTCGACTATCCGCACGCCTTGGTTCGGCTTAATTTTTGCAAGGTAATGAGCTGGAGCGGTGCGCTGCAAATGCGCGAAGGGCAACAGTTCTCCTGGCAGTGCCTGCCTGTGAGCGTAGCGCCAGTGTTGCCGGGCACGGTGCCGGTGTTGGCCTGGTTTGCGCAAGAACGTGGATTACCTGTGCCAACCGACATCACCTGACGCTACTTAATAAATAGCAAGATAAGCAGTTAAATCAACGGCCAGAAGATGATTTGGCATAAAAATGGCATTTTGAGCGCTTTTTCAGGGCGTGGCCGCGCTGACCTACGCGTTCTCAGGCCTCTAGCAGCCAGTTGCGACGCGCGCCCAGCACCGCGTCGGGGTAAGGCGCCCGACCGCGTGAACCGTTATAGCGCCCCAGCCCCAAAAACAAGTCGCCTTTTTCGCGGTCCAGGTAGTGTCGCAAAATCACGCAACCGAAGCGTAAATTGGTTTGCATGTGAAACAGTTTGCTCGCGTCGCTGTCACCAATCACACGGGTCCAGAACGGCATCACCTGCATGTAGCCGCGTGCGCCGACAGGGCTGACAGCGAACTTGCGAAAATTGCTTTCGACCTGAATCAGGCCCATCACCAGGGTGATGTCCAGCCCGGCGCGCCGGCTTTCGTACCAGACGGTTTGTAAAAACTCCTGACGCACTTGCAGTTCAGGTTTTTTTTTGACCAGCCGCTGACTCATGCTGGTCAGCCAGCGTAAATACTTCAGCCGGCTGTCGGTGTCCTTGAACTCAGGCATCGGTGGGGCTTGGTTGGCAACCGCAGAGCTGAGCGCGGTACGCACTGAGTCGATCATCGGCTCCTCAAGCTGCCCCCCAGCGCGCGCTTGCGCCGAAAAAAGAAGCGATGCGGGCAAGGAGATCAGCGGTACGAAGGCCTTTCGCCTTGAAAATTTTCCGTGAGCGCCTTGACTGGCAGCGGTCAAACTATCGGTAGTCATCGGCCAATTGCGCTTTAAGCGGTGCACGCCAAGCCCAGCTTGTCTTTGACAAAGGCCAGGGCGGTGGCCACATCGACCGGGGTCGACACCGCGTCGCGGCGGTGTTGGTATTCCAAGTAGCCGTCTTTGAGACCTCGCTCTCCAATGGTCACCCGGTGTGGCACGCCGATCAGCTCCCAGTCGGCAAACATGGCGCCAGGACGCTCGTTGCGGTCGTCCAGAATCACATCTACGCCAGCGGCCAGCAGTTCGGCGTACAGCGTGTCGGCGGCGGCTTTGACTAGCGCAAAACGGTCGCCACTGATAGGGCAGAGCACCACGGTGAACGGCGCCATCGCGTCGGGCCAGATCATGCCTCGCGCATCGTGGTTTTGCTCAATGGCGGCGGCGCACAGCCGTGTCACCCCAATGCCGTAGCAGCCCATCTCCAAAAACTGCGGCTTCCCGTTGTCACCGAGAAAAGTCGCATTCATCGCGCGGCTGTATTTGGTGCCGAGATAAAAGACATGGCCAACTTCAATCCCCCGCTCAATGGCCAGTAAGCCCTTGCCGTCGGGCGACGCATCACCAGCGACCACATTGCGGACGTCGGCGATCAGCTCTGGCTCTGGTAAGTCGCGGCTCCAGTTGACTCCGGTGAGGTGAAAGTCAACCTCGTTGGCGCCACAAACAAAGTCCGCCATGACGGCGACATCGCGGTCAGCGACAACCGTGACCGGCTGTTTCAGCGCAAACGGCCCCAGATAGCCCGGCAAGCAACCGAAGTGCGCCTCAATTTCCGGCACGGTTGCCAACCGGAAATTAGCCAGGCCGGGCAACTTGCCCACCTTGACCTCGTTCATGTCGTGGTCGCCACGCAGCAGCACAAGCCAGACTTGGGTTTTAACCAGCGTGCCCGCAGCGTCCACCGTGTCCGTGGCCAGTACCAATGATTTGACGGTGCACTGCAGGGGAGTCGACAGCAGCGCAGCGACCTCAGCACAGGTGGACTGGCCTGGCGTGGCTGTTTTTGTCAAGTTACGGCAGGCGCTGGGGCGTTCGCTGGTAGGTGCCAGCGCCTCGGCCTTTTCCATATTGGCGGCGTAGTCGCTGTCCGGGCAGTAGACGATGGCGTCTTCTCCTGTGGCGGCAATCACCTGAAACTCTTGGCTCAAGTCGCCACCAATGGCGCCGCTGTCGGCTGCCACCGCACGGTAGACCAGACCAAAGCGGTCAAAAATCCGGCGGTAGGCGGCCGCCATGTTGTCGTAGCTGAGTTTTGCTGCGGCTTCATCGCGGTCGAAGCTGTAGGCGTCTTTCATAATGAACTCTCGCCCGCGCATCAAACCGAAGCGTGGGCGTCGCTCATCGCGAAATTTTGTTTGAATTTGATAGAGATTTTTGGGCAGCTGTTTGTAGCTTTTAATGTCCTGGCGCATGACGTCAGTGACCACTTCTTCGCTGGTGGGCTGCACCACAAAATCACGACCGTGGCGGTCTTTGAGGCGCAACAGTTCTGGGCCCATTTTTTCAAAGCGCCCGGTTTCTTGCCAAAGCTCAGCTGGCTGAATCACCGGCATCGCCATTTCAATCGCACCTGCACGGTTCATTTCGTCGCGCACAATCGCTTCGACCTTGCGCACGACGCGAAGGCCCATCGGCATGTAGTTGTAGACGCCTGCGCCCAGTTTTTTGATCATGCCCGCGCGTATCATCAACTGGTGGCTAACGATCTCGGCGTCAGCGGGCGCTTCCTTGAGGGTGGAGATAAAGAACTGGGAGGCTTTCATTGGCGTTGTCTGGGGTGGGGCAGCGGTCGCATCGGTGAGGGCACCCGAATGGCGACGTGAGCCGCGGCTGTGCATAATGGACTCAGTTTAAAAAATTGAGGTTTGATTATGCTTGACCGGGACGGTTTTCGGCCCAATGTCGGCATCATCTTGCTCAACCAGAGAAGTCAGGTTTTTTGGGGCAAACGCATACGAACCCATTCGTGGCAGTTCCCGCAGGGTGGTATCGACCGAGGTGAAAACCCCGAGCAGGCCATGTTTCGCGAGCTGCACGAGGAAGTTGGTTTGTTTCCGCAGCATGTGCAGGTGCTGGCCCGTACCCGAGACTGGTTGCGCTATGAGGTGCCAGACCGCTTTATCCGCCGCGATGCGCGGGGGCATTACAAAGGCCAGAAGCAAATTTGGTTTTTACTTCGGCTCACTGGTCACGATTGGGACTTGAACCTGCGCGCGACGGACCACCCTGAGTTCGACGCTTGGCGTTGGAGCGACTATTGGGTGCCGCTCGACGTGGTGGTGGAGTTCAAGCGCGGCGTGTACGAAATGGCATTGACAGAGCTGTTTAGGTTTGTGCCCCGCTGTGATCCACGGGTTGACGCCCGAGGCGAGCAACGCGACCGTTATTTGCGTGGCGGCCCGCAGCTGCGCGCCGATGACGACTTCGGCGGCCCTCTCGGCCTGCCCTTGGCTGGCCCTTTGCCTTCGCTTCGCTTCGGTAGTGCGTACGCGCTCCCGCCAGGGGGCACGTTCGAGCCTGATCCGCAGACGAGTTTGCGTCAGGCGGCGATGGACATCGCCGCGCCAAAAACGCCGGATTAAAGCGCAGTCTGTTCAATGCTCAAAACCCGGTTCGCAGGCAAAGCCAGGGGGTGGCCTGCAGCTAAGGCAGTACGACCGCGCTATGCACCAGCGCGCTGTAGGCGCTCAGCGCGTGAGAATCAAATTGGTGCGGTGTACCATTTCCGGCTCACCGGTGTAGCCCAAAAGGCGTTCAAATTCGCCCGACGGCTGGCGGCAAATCAGCCGGGCTTCGGCGCTGCAATAGTTGGCTAAGCCGCGCGCAATTTCTTGCCCGTCCGCTGCCTTGATGGCGATGACGTCACCGCGTGAAAACTCGCCTTGAACTTGGGTCATGCCGATGGG
>JAYULP010000154.1:0-12663 GCA_043763445.1 Polaromonas sp. | reverse complement strand
TGGCTAATGTTTCTTTTTGCTCCACCTGCTGCGCCACACCCACAACGCGAGCCGCGCTGCCTTGCCCTGTCAGGAATTTAGAGAGAAATTTTTCGAACTCGTCATAGACAATTTGAAACACCTTGCTGCCAGTTTCAGGATACTGCTCAATTACCTCTACGGCGCGCTTGACCTCCGCTTGCATGGCGTTGCCGCCAACGGTGACATTAAAACCCAGCACGCACGACCCCATCCGGTCAATTAACCGCCGCGCCGGGTGCTGCAAAGAGCCAAAAAACTCTGGCTCAGCGATCGCCACACGCAGCACGGGAATCTGCAGGCGTGCAAACCAAACCCGAATAACCGACGGGATGCGGTCTTCCGCCAAAATGCTTTGAAACATCAGTGCGACGATTTCAATGGTGGCTTTTTCACTTTGCGAAGCGGCCACTTTTTTAAATGCACTGGCGCGGTCCCGCACCATGTTTATGGCACGGTTGACTTGCGCAAGTCCATAGCCCGGCCCGCCTTGAACGCCGTCGCGCAACAGCTCAATTGCCCTTGTCTGTTGAGCCACAAGCTGCGCGTTGTCCATTAGCCGGCTCAACTCGGCAGACGCTTGACGTGGCCGGCTGGCGTCGAAGTTCACGGCCTGATCGCCGAGCAGTCGCCTGAGGTGCCCCATAACGCCTTGTGCGCGTATTTTTGCGCGCAGCAGCGGCGTGCCAGCCGTCTGCATCCGGGTTTGCGCCTGCACGCTGCCATACGCCGTCGTTTGACTAAGCGCGCCAGAGCCGATGGGCCCGGCAACGGTTGCACTGCCGCTACCAGCGGCTGCAGCCGCCAGCGTGTCTTGCCTGCTCACCACAGCGCTTGGTGTCCGGCGAACTAAGGCCCGCAGGTCAATTTCGGCCATAACGCCTTGTTGCACCAAAAACTCGTTTGTGGCGTGATAGACCTGCAGCAAGTGCTCACCCGTGGCGCGTTGCAGCGTATCCTGAACAAGTGACCACAGCCCACGCGGCAGTAACACGGCCCTCCATTGGGCCACCATATGAAGCGCTAGCAACTCAGGGCGCAAGATGTCGCGGTTTGACAACTCATCGACGCCTTCTAGGCTTTGAATTCGCAGCCGCAGGTCATTGAGCTCCCAGCTCACAAAATCAACGATGCGCATTGACAGCCGCGAGGCGAGGATTTTTTCTTCCACAACATCGTCCCCTACCAGCTCCAACCCATAGCCGTCAGTCAGGCGTGAGTGCTCAGCCGGAGCACAGCGGTTTTGTGCGGTTTTCCAGGCACGCGCTGTTGCGTTGACCCAAGCGCCACCGGACCTTTGAAACACCTGCAGCGCATCAGGCGGCAGCTGTGACTCGCGCGGCCTTGTGTTTTGGACGGACAGGGCGGACAGCTTTTCGTAAATCACTTTTGCGATCAGCGGCAATGCCTGCGCTGCGCGCTCAGAAAACAGCCCACGCGCCTTTTCGGCCAGCTCGCTATTTTTGCTGTTACCGGTGACCACGGTGGGCGCGTTTCATGGCCTTAAAGCCTATACCCGAGCGCCTGCGTTCGGATCGTTCGGGTCGTCTTGTTTTTTAGCCGGTCCTTTGACCAGGTCCTCGCGCTTGATGCCCAGCCACATGGCAATCGCTGCCGCCACAAACACTGACGAGTAGATGCCGAACAAGATACCGATGGTCAGCGCCAAGGCGAAGTAAAACAGCGTCGGGCCGCCGAACAGCAGCATCGACAGCACCATGATCTGGGTAGCGCCGTGGGTGATGATGGTGCGGCTGATGGTGGAGGTGATCGCGTTGTCGATGATCTCGCGGGTATTCATCTTGCGGTAGCGGCGAAAGTTTTCACGAATTCGGTCAAAAATCACCACCGACTCGTTGACTGAATACCCCAGCACCGCCAGCACAGCGGCCAGTACAGCCAAGGAAAACTCCCACTGAAAAAACGCAAAAAATCCCAAAATAATGATCACATCGTGCAAGTTCGCAATGATCGCAGCAACTGCGTATTTCCACTCAAAGCGAAACGCCAAATACACCATGATGCCCAGCACCACCATGGCCAGCGCTTTGAGGCCGTCCTGGGCCAGCTCCTGGCCCACCTGTGGGCCAACAAACTCGGTACGCCTGAGGGTGACGTCCGGGCTAACGGCTTTCAACGCCGTCAGTACGGTGTCGCTTTGCTGGGCCGTACTGATGCCTTTTTGCGCGGGCAAACGGATCATCACATCGCGCGAGGTGCCAAAGTTTTGCACCTGTACATCTGTCAGGCCCAAGCCGGAGACGGTGCTTCTGATTTTTTCAACGTCAGCTGACTGGGTGTAGTTAACTTCCATCAAGGTGCCACCAGTGAACTCCACCGACAGGTGCAGCCCACGGGAAAACAGAAAAAACACCGCCAGCGCAAAGGTTGCAAAGCTGATGACGTTAAAAATCAGGGCGTGCCGCATGAACGCAATGTCTTTGCGGATTTTGAAAAATTCCATGAAGGTGTCCTGGGAAAGCGGGGCTCAAAAATCAGTCTGAAAAAACGATGTGCAAAACAATCTGCAAAGCAGCTACTTGGCCGCTGTGGTGCCACCAGCGGGCCTCCACACCGTGCCAATCGAGACGGCCTTGAGCTTTTTCTGCCCGCCGTACCACAGGTTGACCAAAGCGCGTGAGAAAAACACCGCCGAAAACATGCTGGTCAAAATACCAATGCAATGGACCACTGCAAAACCACGCACCGGGCCAGAGCCGAACGCCAGCAAAGCCAAGCCAGCGATCAGCGTCGAGATGTTCGAGTCCAAAATCGTCGCCCACGCCCGCTCGTAGCCTGAGTGGATTGCCGCCTGCGGCGAAGCGCCATTGCGCAGCTCTTCGCGCACGCGCTCATTGATCAGCACGTTCGAGTCAATGGCCATGCCCAGCGCCAGTGCCATCGCTGCCATACCGGGCAGGGTCAGCGTAGCTTGCAACATCGACAGCACCGCCACCAGCATCAGCAAATTGACCGCCAGCGCGACCCCAGAAAACAGGCCGAACAGCATGTAGTAAGACACCATAAACACCACAATCACCAAAAAGCCCCACATCACGCTGCGAAAGCCCTTAGTGATGTTTTCGGCACCCAGAGTCGGGCCAATGGTGCGCTCTTCAATGATCTCCATCGGCGCTGCCAGTGAGCCCGCGCGCAACAGCAGCGCCAGGTCATTGGCCTCGCTGATGCTCATCGAGCCAGAAATCTGGAAGCGGTTGCCCAGCTCGCCTTGGATTACCGGCGCCGTCAGCACTTCCCCTTTGCCTTTTTCAAACAACAAAATTGCCATGCGCTTTTTGATGTTTTCGCGGCTGGTCTCACGCATGATGCGGCCGCCCTTGGCATCCACCGTCAAATCGACCTTGGGCTGCTGGCTCTGCGAGTCCACGCCGGGCTGGGCATCGGTCAGGCTTTCTCCGGTCAAGATGACCTGCTTTTTAACAATGACGGCTTGGCCGTTGCGCTCAAAATAACGCTCGGTGCCGAAAGGCACGGCATCGGTGCCGCTGGCCGCTGCCCGGGCTTGCGCACTGTCTTCGACTAACCGCATCTCCATGGTGGCGGTGCGCCCTAAGATATCTTTAGCCTTGGCCGTGTCTTGCACGCCGGGCAGCTGCACCACGATACGGTCAGTGCCCTGCTGCTGAATTACCGGCTCAGACACGCCGAGCTCGTTGATTCGGTTGTGCAGCGTAACGATGTTTTGTTTTAGCGCCTGGTCTTGGATGCGGCGCACCGCCTCCGGCTTAATCGAGGCTGTTAGTTTGTAGTCGGTACCGTCTGGTGTTTGGCCGGTTTGCAGATCGGCGAACTGCTCTTGAATCAGCGCCGTGGCCAAGGCCACAGCCGCCGCGTCACGAAACCGCACATCAATGGCCTGGCCGTTGCGGGTGATGCCGCTGTGGCGAATGTTCTTGTCGCGCAGAGCCAGGCGAATGTCGCCCGCCAACGATTCAGCGCGCTTGGTCAGTGCGGCCTGCATGTCCACTTGCAGCATAAAGTGCACGCCGCCGCGCAAGTCCAGGCCCAAATACATCGGGTGGGCATTGAGCCGGCTTAACCACGCCGGCGAGCGTGACAGCAAGTTCAGCGCCACCACATAAGCCGGATCAGCCCCGTCAGCGGCCGTTGGAAGCAGGGCCTTTTGAATTGCGTCTTTGGCTTTGAGCTGGGTGTCCGTGTCATTAAAACGCACCTTGATGGAGCTGCCTTCAAGCGTGATGGCATCGGCCTTCAGGCTGGCGGCTGTCAGGGCCTGCTCGACCTTGGCCAGCGTCGTGGTGTCCACCTTTACTGCTGACTTGCTGCTAGAGACCTGCACCGCCGGTGCTTCACCAAAAAAGTTGGGCAGCGTGTACAGGGCGGCAATGAGCAGCACCACCACGATAGTGGCGTACTTCCAGAAGGGGTAGCGATTCATAAGCGGGACTTTTCAATGAGCACAAGGTCAATAAACTGCACAGTACCGACGGCTAAACTGGGCGCGGCCGGCAGCAACCGGCGCTGGTCGCCGCGCCAAGCCATGCGCTTATTTAGCCGATGAGACGATGGCGCCTTTGGGCAGCACCTGAACAATGGCGCTGCGTTGCAGTTGAACTTCCACGCCAGCGGCGAGCTCGAGCGTCAAGTAGGACTCACCGATTTTGGTGACTTTGCCAAGCAGACCGCCAGCGGTGGCAACCTCATCGCCTTTGGCCAGCGCCTCGATCATCGAGCGGTGCTCTTTTTGCTTTTTCATCTGTGGACGAATCATGACAAAGTACAGCACCACAAACATCAGTACCAGCGGCAGTATGTTGCTAGTCAATGAGGACATCATGCCGCCTTCGGCAGCGGCAGCAGGGGCGGTTTGGGCAAAGGCAGAAGAGATGAACACAGAACACTCCAAAAATTTGAAACAACGCCAAGCCAGCGGCGCACAACCTATGCACCGCCGCGCAGGGGGCACGCCAGCGGCAATTGCCCCGGCGCCAATGTGCGGATTGTATGCGGGCAAGGTGTTGCGCGGGCCTGAAGGTAAACACCCCGGCCCGAGCCACTGGCGCTGCCAAAGCACGCTCCCAACAGCGTCCCTGACGTAACTCAATGCTCCTGAATAAATAGCACCATAGGCATTAAATACGGCGGCTACCATTTAATTTGACTAAAAAACGGCACTCCGTCGCGGCGAAATAGCTTTTCGAGCAGCAGGCCGTAGCGCGACTCAAGGCGAAGCCCGCAGCGCTTCTTGCCGCTCGGCGCTGAGCGATGACGGCTCCCCGGCTGTGGCTTGGGCAAATGTGGCTTCACGCGCGGCCCACTGCGGGCGCGCCGCCGCCAGATGCCGCGCCTTAACATGGCCATAGCCTTTGATAAGGTCAGGCACGCAGGCAAGGTCTGTTGCCGCGGCATGGTTGCTGGCCGCCAAGCGCGGCAGCAACGCATCAATGCTGGCGCGGTACTGGCCAATCAGCCGGCGTTCTTCACGGCGCTCTGCGCTGTAGCCGAACACGTCGAGCGCGCAGCCCCGCAGGCCTTTAAGGCGCGCTAGCAGCCTGAAGGCCCACAGCACCCAAGGGCCGAACACGCGCTTTTGTAGCTCACCGTGGTCATTTTTTTTTGATATCCAGGGCGGTGCAAGGTGGTAGTGCAGCGTGTACTCGCCCTCAAACATTGCGCCGAGCTGGCCCAAAAAGGCCGGCTCGGTGTGCAGCCGGGCCACCTCGTACTCGTCTTTGTAGGCCATCAGTTTGAACAGGTAACGCGCCACGGCCTCGGTCAGCATGGTGCGCTTGAGCGGCGACTCAGCCAAGCGCACGGTCTCGACATAAGCACGGTAAGTTTCGGCGTATGCGGCGTTTTGGTAGACGGTCAAAAAGGCGACGCGCGTGGCCACCAGCTCGGCCAGAGCCGGCTTTTTGACGAATGCAATGACCTGTTGCGCCGTGGCAGCAGAGGCACACAGCGCCTGCACGCTGGCCAGCTCATGTGCGCAGCGCCGGCCCCACTCAAACGCGGCTTTGTTGTTATCGACCTGTACAGCGTTAAGTTCGATGGCGCGCAGCAGCGCAGCGTGTGACAACGGTATGCGGCCTTTTTGCCACGCAAAGCCCAGCATCAACGGGTTGGTATAAATCGAGTCGCCAAGCAGTTGTGTGGCGAGCTGCTCAGCGTCAAACGCTGCAACGCCGCCGGCGCCCACCGCCTGCGTTAGCGCATCAGCGCAGTTGCCGGCAGGGAACTCCCAGCCTGGATTGCTCAAAAATGCGGCAGTGGGCGCACCATGCGTGTTCAGCGCCACAAACGTGCGGCCGGCCTGCATGACGGTCAAGGTGTACGCGCTGGCCGCCACGATCGGGTCGCAGCCAATGACCAAGTCGGCCTTGGCGATGTCGACCTTGGTGGTGAAAATTGCCTCGGGGTTGCGGGCGATCTGGATATGGCTCCAGGTGGCGCCGCCTTTTTGGGCCAGTCCGCCAGCGTCTTGCGTGACCACGCCCTGGCCTTCGAGATGCGCGGCCATACCCAACAGCTGGCCAATAGTGACCACACCGGTGCCGCCAACGCCGCCCACCACAATGCCCCAGGCCGAATCAGCCACTGGGATCAGCGGCTGCGGCACCGCCAGTGAACTCAGCGGCCCACCGGCGGCGCCTGAAAACGCTTTGCCGGCGTTTCTCGGCTTTTTAAGCTGCCCGCCGTGCACCGTCACAAAGCTGGGGCAAAAGCCTTTAACGCACGAGTAGTCCATGTTGCAACTGCTCTGGTTGATTTGGCGCTTGCGGCCAAACTCGGTTTGCAGCGGCTCGACCGACAGGCAGTTGGACTGCACCGAACAATCACCGCAGCCCTCGCACACCAGCGGGTTGATCACCACACGCTTGGCGGGCTCGACCAGCGTGCCGCGCTTGCGACGGCGACGTTTTTCAGTGGCACAGGTCTGCTCGTAAATGATGACGGTGGTGCCCTTGTGTTCGCGCAAGTTGCGCTGCAGCGTGTCGAGCTCATCGCGGTGGTGCACCGCCACACCGTCGAGCAGCTTTGCTGTGTCGTACTTTTCGGGCTCGTCGGTGACGATCACCAGTTTGGCTACGCCCTCGGCCACCAGGCTGTGCATGATTTGCAACACCGAGTGGCCCTCGGGCCGCTCGCCCACCGGCTGGCCGCCGGTCATGGCCACCGCGTCGTTGTACAAGATTTTGTAGGTAATGTTGACGCCCGAGGCAATCGCTTGGCGAATCGCCAGTAACCCGCTGTGAAAGTAGGTGCCGTCACCGAGGTTGGCAAATACATGCGGCTCAGTGGTGAAAGGGGCTTGGCCAATCCAGCTCACGCCCTCGCCGCCCATTTGGGTAAAGGTGCTGGTGGAGCGGTCCATCCAAATTGCCATGTAGTGGCAGCCAATGCCGCCGACAGCGCGCGAGCCGTCGGGCACACGGGTGCTGGTATTGTGCGGACAGCCGCTGCAAAACCAGGGCGTTCGCTCGCCGGTGTCGATTTTATTGGCGCTCAAGGCCAGCTCACGCGCTTGCACCACGGCCAGCCGGGTATCCATGCGGGCGGCAATGTCTGCGGGCACACCGAGCTTTTTCAAGCGTTTGGCAATCGCCTTGGCGATGATGGCGGGCGTCAAATCGGCCTTGGCGCGCAGCAGCCAGTGGTCGCTCGGGTTGGACTGGCCCCACTCGCCGCCACGGTAAGCGCCGCCTTCGTTGCCCTCAGGCTCGTCAAACTTGCCCAGCACGCGCGGGCGTACATCGGCGCGCCAGTTGTACAGCTCTTCTTTGAGCTGGTACTCAATGACCTGGCGTTTTTCTTCCACCACCAAAATTTCTTGCAGCCCCTGGGCGAAGTCCCGCGTCATGCTGGCCTCCAGCGGCCACACGACGTTGACTTTGTGCAGCCGCACGCCAAGCTGCTGGCACACGCTGTTGTCCAAACCGAGGTCATGCAGCGCTTGGCGGGTGTCATTAAAAGCCTTGCCGCTGGCGATGATGCCAAAGCGGTCCTGCGGCGTAGAAATCACGTTGTAGTTCAGCCGGTTGGCGCGGATGTAGCTCAGGGCGGCATACCACTTGAAGTCCATCAGCCGCGCTTCTTGTTCCAGCGGCGCATCAGGCCAGCGAATATGTAGCCCGCCGGGCGGCATCTCAAAGTCCTCAGGCGTGATGATCCTCACCCGGTCCGCGTTAACTGCCACTGAACTCGACGACTCCACCACCTCCTGAATTGTCTTCATGCCGGCCCACACGCCTGAAAACCGGCTCATGGCCAGCGCATGCAGACCCATGTCCAAAATGTCCTGCACGCTGGACGGGAAAAACACCGGCATGCCGCAGGCCTTGAAGATGTGGTCGCTCTGGTGCGGTGCGGTGGAGCTTTTGGCGACATGGTCGTCCCCGGCAATAGCAATCACACCGCCATGCGGCGAAGTGCCTGCCATGTTGGCGTGCTTGAACACGTCTGAGCAGCGGTCTACGCCTGGGCCTTTGCCGTACCACAGGCCGAACACACCGTCGTACTTTTGACTTTGCGGGTACAGCCCCACCTGCTGCGTGCCCCACACTGCCGTGGCGGCCAGCTCTTCGTTGACGCCAGGCTGAAACACCACATGCTGCGCTGCCAAGTGCTTTTGGGCCGCCCACAGCGCCTGGTCGTAGCCGCCCAGCGGGCTGCCGCGGTAGCCGCTGATGAAAC
Organism: Polaromonas sp.; assembly: GCA_043763445.1. Classification (GTDB taxonomy): domain Bacteria; phylum Pseudomonadota; class Gammaproteobacteria; order Burkholderiales; family Burkholderiaceae_C; genus Polaromonas. The sequence continues at coordinate 3,969 of JAYULP010000154.1, read as the reverse complement.
CGGCTGTGTTGAGCCCCGCTTGCAGGTCACGCACACGCTGCAGCATGGGCAAACGCACCAGCGCCTGCACGCCGCTCATAAACGCCCGGCCCTCGGTCAGCGCGTACTTGTCGTCGAGCGTGGTGGCTTGCCGTGTGGGGTCAAGGGGGCCGAACAAGGGTGCGTTCATGAGGGTCTCCATTTGGGCCGTAGCCGCTACTGGCCACGGCTGTGAGCCAGCGACTGTTGTGCCTAAAAGTGTAGGCCGCTCCCTCAGATAAGTCTTTGCGTTTTATGCCCTTATAAGCCTAGTGCGCGCAAGACTATTGCTGTAAATTCAGCTAAATGACCGAATTAGACAAGTTTGACATTGCCATTCTCAGCGAGCTGCAAAACGATGCCCGCCTAACCAACACCGAGCTGGCCCAGCGCATTGGCTTGTCTGCCGCACCCTGCTGGCGGCGGGTCAGGGCGCTGCAAGCCAGTGGGTTTATCACCGGCTACCGCGCCGAGATCAACCGCCACAAAATCGGTCTGGGGGTGCTGGCCTTTGTTCGGCTTGACGCGGCACGCAACAGCGGCGACGTGCTGCGGGCGCTGGAAGAGGCGATTCGCCAGATCCCCGAAGTCATCAGCTGCCACTACATCAGCGGCACCGGCACGTTTGAGCTGCAGGTCGTTAGCCGCGACCTCAATACCTTCAGCCAGTTGGCGCGCGACGTGTTGATTAACCTGCCCAATGTCAAAGACCTGCACACCAGCTTTTCGCTGGGCGAAGTCAAGGCCAGCAGCGCTTTGCCGCTAGGGCATTTGGCGGGCTGAAAACAAACCCTCGCCCATCGCTGCCTGTCAGTGCACGGCCGCAATACCGAGGCCGTCAATCCATATAGTCATCGTATTTTTTCTGCTCAAAAGTGCCAAGCGCAGCCCAAGGGGCTACTGCCGCAACAAGGCGGGGCACAAGGCGTATGGTGCGGCTAAAGCTACCGTCTGTCTTTTTTGATTCGATCTGCAAAGCGATTTTTTTGGCCTCCGACCATAAGACCCGATGCGTCCAGTCCTGCGCTTGTTCGGTGCGCCAAACAGCCCCGCCGGTGGCCGGCCCTGCAAACTTCATCTTGGCCACCAAATCGGGCGGCACCAAATAGGCAGCGGTGTCCCACCGACCGTCAAAGCCAACCGCGCCAAACTCTGCTTTCGGCACACTGACCACTACCTTGTTGGCTTTGTCAACGTAGTGCAGCGTCACGACGCCAGCGCTGTCTTGCTGCAGCCAACGCGCCGATGTGTCAATGTCAAGATGCTTGTGGGCCGCGTCAGCTTTTGCGCCGCGAGCATGAGCGTGTTGCCCTGCATGCCCGGCGTTTGCCGGCAAGATGCGCTCGGTCCACACCGTGCTGTCCGAGCGGTACATGTTTTCTTGCCACGTCTCTACCCGCGTGACGCCCGCCTTGCTCACTTGCCGCGTCTCGTAGCTAACCACGCCTTGCAGGGCCGGCGCAGTTTGTGCGGCAACACCGCCTGCGCTAGCTGACATCATGACCGCCAAACAGCCGCTGGTGAGCGCCCAACTGGCGCAGTTAAATCGGGGCATGTCAATAACCTGCAGCAGCTTTGACCAACCCAAACACCTTGGTGTTGTCCAAAGTACCCTTGAAACCCGCGGAGCCAGCGCCGGTGGACATCAGCATCACATCGCCACCGCCATGGGTCTCGCTGCCCTTGTTGCCGCGTCGTACTGCGACTTCTTGCAAGTAGTTGATGTCTGTCACAGCCGGGGCCGTGAGCGCTCCTCGCGTGTCAGGCCGATTGGAGCCGCCACCGAACACCAGCGTGGTGTACGGCTGGCCGTTTTTATCTTTGTTAGGCATGCCGTCTAAGTAGCTGTTGCTCAGGCCCAAAGGGGAATCGCCGCGCTTGCCGTAGCCGTTGAAAGCCATGGTGTGGTCGTGGTCTGCAGTGACCACAATCAGCGTGTCAGTCAGTGTCGGGTCGAACGTTTTTACCTTGTCAATGGCGGCCTTGATGGCATCGTCAAAAGCAATTGTTTCGTCAAGCGCGCGGGCCGCGTTGGTTTCATGCAGGGCGTGGTCAATACGGCCGCCTTCGACCATCAAGAAAAATCCGTTGGTATTTTTTGACAATATGTCCAGTGACTTGACCGTCATTTGCGCCAAGCTAGGCTCTTTGGCCGGGTCACGGTCTAGGTTATACGACATGTGCCCCTGGGCCGCCGCAAAGTCATACAAACCCAGTAGCCGAGTGCCGGCGGCAACCGGGACGCCATTCATGCTGCTCAGGTCGCTGACAAAGCTGTAGCCCTTGGCTTTCATTTCAGCCACCAAGTCCCGGCCGTCGGGCCGACCTGATTTGTTAGCGGTAGCACTAAAAGGCGTCCAGTACTGGCTCATGCCGCCCATCATGACGTCCACTCCAGCGCCCAACGCGGCGTTGTAGCCGGCCCCACCGGGCACCGCCTGGCGTGCAATTTCATACTCCGCATTGCGGTGGCACACATGGGCATAGGTGGCTGCTGGGGTGGCATGGGTCAAGCGTGCGGTCGACACCACTCCCGCTGCCTTACCCTTGGCGATGGCCAATTCCAGCAACGTGGAAGACGCCACGCCGTTGCCAGTTGCGGGGCAGTTGTTGACCGCATTGTTGACGCCCGTGACGGCGTCTTTGCTTGGTGCAAACGCTTTTGTGCTGCCGTCCAATGCCAGGGTTTCGTTGCGCGTTTTGACCCCCGTCATGTACGCCGCCATGGACGGCGCGCTGTCAGTGGTCTGGGCGTCCAACGAGTAGGTTTTGATCCGCGCAGTACGCGGCAGCTTGTCCATGTTCAGCGAGCCCTCTTCTTTGTACTTCAAAATGCGCGCCGCCGTTACGGTCACTGGGCCCATACCGTCGCCCAAAAAGAAAATGACGTTTTTAGCCTCTCCCGCCGCAAAGCCGGCGGTGGGCAGTAAGGCGGCAATCGCTAGTGAAATGAAATGTTGTTTAAGCATGGTGGAGTCCTGGTGTGTCTGATGGGGTATGTCTGGTGGGGGGGTTGAGGCAGTAGCTTGAACCGGTGGCTCAAAGGCCCATCGCCGACTTGACCCGGGCGAATACTGCGGTGTTGTCAAGCACGCCAAAAAACAGCTCAGACTTCATACCCATCGCCCCTAAAAAAACATCCGCTCCACCGTGGGTCTCGCTGCCGATGGCAGTCTGTACGGCCGCTTCCTGCCGGTAGTTTTTGTCCGACACCACCAAGTCAGTCATGCTGCCCAGCAAGCCCGCACGGCTGGAGTTGATACGGCTTTCACCATTGCCAAACAGCAAGTTGGTAAATGGCGAGCCGTCCGCATCCAACGCGGGCGTCTGCGGTGCAGCGTAGTCGCGCATCAACCCCAAGATGCCGGGGTTGATGCTCGTTGTTTTGCCGGTCAGCGCACTGTAGCCATTCATCACCATGGTGTGGTCGTGGTCGGCGGTCACCACAATCAGGGTGTTTTTCAGCTCTGGGTCGGTCAACTTGGCTTTGGCGATTGCCGCCTTGACAGCGTCGTCAAATGCTTTGGCTTCGGCCAGCGCCCGGGCGGCATTGGTGCTGTGCAACGCATGGTCGATACGTCCGCCCTCGACCATCAAAAAGTAGCCTTTTTTGTTGTTAGCCAACACATCCATGGCTTTGGTGGTCATCTCACTCAAACTCGGCTCTTTTGTTGGATCTCGGTCCAGCTCGTAGGACATATGGCCTTCGCTGGCCGCAAAGTCGTACAAGGCCAACAACTTGCTTCCCGCCGCTGTGGGTGCAGCTTTCGTGCTGGCCAGGTCGCTGGCAAAGCTGTAGCCCTTAGCTTTCATTTCCACCACCAAGTCGCGGCCGTCGGGTCGGCCTGCTTTGTTGGTAGTGGCGTTGTAGGGCGTCCAGTACTGGCTCATGCCGCCCATCAGTACGTCTACGCCAGTGCCCAAGGCACTGTTGAACCCGCTGCCGCCGGG
>JAYULP010000153.1:0-5171 GCA_043763445.1 Polaromonas sp. | reverse complement strand
CCGGTGTGAAAAGCCCGTTCGCATTGATCCAAGAGATTCGGCAGTGGTTCGATGGTCCAGTGGCCTTGTCTGGCTCCATCTCTACCGGCGGCGCAGTGCTGGCAGCGCAGGCTATGGGCGCTGACTTTGCCTATATCGGCTCGGCCTTTATCGCCACCGACGAAGCCCGCGCAGCGCACGCCTACAAGCAAGCGATTGTTGACAGCAACTCAGACGACATTGTCTACAGCAATCTATTTACCGGCGTGCATGGCAACTACCTGGCTTCTTCCATTCGGGCGGCGGGTATGGATCCGGACAATCTACCGCAAAGTGACGCCAGCGCCATGAATTTCGGCGGTGAAAAAACCAAGGCCTGGAAGGACATTTGGGGCTGCGGGCAGGGCATTGGCGCGGTCGACAAGGTCCAGACGACCGCCGCTTATGTCGGGCAGCTCAAGCGTGAATACCTTGAGGCGCGCGCTCGCTTGGCGATATAAGTTTTTTTTCGGATGCCAAAGTCGCCCCAAGTGGTAGTGCCGCTCCACTTGACCGCGGGCCGCAGCCAGTCGTCAGCAGGAATTGATGCGTGCAAAGGCTTGGCGTGCCTGCTGATCGTCTGGCATCACTTGGCCTTTTATGGGCCGATGTCAGATGTGGTGCATCCCGCCGCGCCGGCACTGATGGACTGGCTGTACCAATACGCCCGGATGGCTGTACAGGTGTTTTTGGTATTGGGCGGGTTTTTATCCGCCACGCTGTTGTCACGGCCGGGCGGCACCAAACGCTGGCCGGCAACGGTGTGCCGTCGGGTGCTGGGGCGGTATCAACGCTTGGCTCCCACCTACTTCAGCGCCTTGGTTGTCGCTGTGGCGGTGTCGGCTGTGCTTCGGCCGTGGTTTGGTTGTCCGTGTGTGCCGAACGCGCCGACTTGGCCCCAGCTGCTGGCCCATGCATTTTTTCTGCAAGACTTGACCCGGCAGTCCTCGCTGTCAGCCGGACTTTGGTATGTCGCCATTGATTTTCAGCTGTACGCGGCGGCTGCTTTGATTTGCACCCTTGCGCAGCAAACCTGCCACCCCGCCCGATGGGCAATGGCTGCTGTGGCGCTGTTGTCAGCGGCATCCCTGTGGGTTTTTAACCGCCAGACATCGCTAGATGTGACTGCTTTGTACTTTTTTGGCGCTTATGGACTGGGGATGCTAGCCCGCTGGGCCGTGACGTCTAAAACGGCGCTGCCACTGCTGGTGTTAATCGCGGTGTTGGGCGGTGTGGCGCTGGCCATCGAGTTCAGAGGACGTGTGACGCTGGCCTGGGTCACCGCGCTGGCGCTGGTTGTGGCCCAACGCCGAAGCGGGTGCAACGGCGGTATGGTGAATTCGCTGGCATCACCGCGCCAGCGGTGGTGGATCTTCACCGTGGCGCGTCCAGTAGCGGTGTTGGCCTGGGCCGGTAGTCGTTCTTACGCCATATTTTTGATTCATTTTCCGGCTTGCTTACTGGTCAACGCAGTGGTTAGCCACTTCTGGCCGGAGTCGGTGGCCGTCAACGCGCTGGGTTTGGTGTGGGCCTTTGCGCTGTCGGTGTGGGCTGGCGCGCTTATGCACCGCGCGGTGGCGTCACGCCACTGGCGGCAGCTGCGGCAGCCTGAGCCGGGCTTGGTGTCGTGAGCCGGTGCCCTGTTAGCCAGGGTAGCTACAGTTCAGCCGGGTTGAAAAAGCACTTATGGCTTTGCGGGTTGCAGCAGCAGCCAAGCACAACGCAAACGGCCCAAGCGTCACCGCAGTCATTGTTTTAGCGGCCAGCAGCAGCTCACTTAGCGCCATTACTGAACATCAGCGACGTGCCTCTGGTGGGGTTGCAAGTCGCTGGGCGCGCTCGGCAAGGCTCGCGGGTCCACTGCGCAGCGCAGTGCTTGGGTTTTCGCTAGTGCCAAGCTCAAAGCGCCTTGCAGGTCGTCCCGCACCGCCACCGCCACCGCCTCGCTAGCGTTGTGCGGACCACGCCTTGACGGGAAATCAGTGGCGAAGTGCGGCTCAAAGCGCTGTGTTGATACTGCAAAAAATGCGATTAACGCTGCGTTTGAGCCACTGAAGTTGTGCAACTTGAACAGGCCAGCGCGGCCAGCGCATGAGGCAGGTAGCAAGGCTAATTCTTAACTAAAAACACTGTAAGCCGTTGTCTTTGCTGCCTGTAGTGCTATGGTTTTTGAACTATTTGTTGTTAGGTCTGGTGAGGCATCACCTGAGGCGTCACCTTTGCGTTCAGCCTGAGCTGGTCGACGCCCTGGCTGCACAAGCAAATCCGTCGACAAGCTCAGCACGAACAGAAAAACCAGTTTTCGCAACCTATCTAGCCAAACCAGCAACGATGGCCTGCACATTGTCCTGCGGTCTACCGCGCTGCTGTTCTTGCCGCCGTCAGTGCTGTTTGTTGAGCCTGCAGATAAACATTAACTGTGTGGCTCAAAGAAGGCGGCACTCGCTGTCAGAGCCCTGTTGAATTTAGCGCTGAGGTGGTTTGGCACAAGCCGCGTAAATGTTCAGCGCGCTTTGATATACGCGGGTGTCAATGTCCATCAGGCCCAGCACCGAGTGAAAGTAGTTGTCGTGGCTGATCGGCACGTCGGTTTGTTGCTGCAAGCAAGCTGTGGCAACGCGGCTACGGGTTTCAAACTCAGGCGACAGCCAGGTAATCCAGGGCACCCGCTTTTGCACATCTGGCGCAACGCGGTAAGGCATGCCGTGCAAATACAGGTTGTTTTCTCCAAGAGACTCGCCGTGATCTGACAGGTAAACCATCGCAGTGGTGTGGCTGGCCTGTTGCGCTGTGAGCCAGCTAATGGTCTTGGCCAGCAGGTGGTCGGTGTAGGCGATGCTGTTGTCGTACACGTTGACGACTTCGCTGGGCGCGCAACTCTGCAATGCGCTGTTGGTGCACTCGGGCAGAAAACGTTTGAAGGCGGCCGGCGAGCGCAAGTGGTAGGCCGGCCCGTGGCTGCCGATTTGATGCATCACCACCACCACGCCTTTGGCGCGGCGCTCGGCCGGCAACTCAGCAATGCGTTGTGCCAACCGGCTCAGCATGATTTCGTCGAAGCATTCGTTGCCAGTGCACAAACCGGGCAGCGCCGGGTACTTCGCGTCCACGCTGGGCCCGTTTGCTACCCGGTCACACACGCCTTTGCAGCCTGACTGGTTATCGATCCACAGCACGGCAAGTCCAGCATGGCTAAGTACGTCCAGCAGTCCTTCGGAGTTACCCGCTTGCTTGTTGTAGCCCTCGCGTCCGAGCCCGGAGAACATGCAGGGCAGGGAAGTTGCAGTGCTGGTGCCACAAGACCACGCATTGCGATAACTGGCAATCGGCAGTCTAGCCAGCTCAGGCGTGGTGTTGCGCGCATAGCCGTTGACACCAAAATTGCCACTGCGCGCAGTCTCTCCCAGCACCAGCAGCAGCAGCGGTGGTTTGGTTTGTGCTGCATATTGCGCGCCTAGCTTGGCGTCCTGACCGCGCGGCTCGATGGCGGACGCCCCCGCCTCAAACGGCTTGGCAGCCACCCGGCCCAGCGCATAAAAAGAGTTCAGTGGGTTGATCAGGTAGCGGACATGGGTGTTGTCGTGCATGACCGGTGCAATACTTTGAAAAAACAGCAACAGCACGGCGACAAAGGCAGCCGCAGCAGCAATAAAGACGCCAACATTCTTCCCAAATTGGTTGAGCAAGCCAGAAAACCGGATCGGCTGACGCCAGAGCCAATAGCCAGGAAGCGCCGCCAGTGCCACCACAGTGGCCAACAGCCGCCAATTAAGCAGGTCCCGGGTTTCACGAAAATCGGTTTGCAGCGCATTGACCATCATGGTTTTGTCAATCACGACGCCGTAGCTCACCATGAAATACGCGCCAAAAGCGGCCGACAACCAAACCACGGTAATGACCGGCTTGAGCGTCAAGCGCCACGCCGCTAAGCTGATCAACGCAGTGACCAGCAGGGTGATCAACGTGCCCATCAAAAAACTCAGTGTCAGCGCCTGGGTACTGGTCAAGTCTTTGAGTCGGTACAGCTCTCGCCATAAAGCCAAATTACAGACACTGGCAATCCACACGCTGGCCAAAAGCACGACCTTCACTGGACGCATCGCCTTGTCGACGCTTGGGCTTAGGCGGTTGTTGGGCGATTTAATCGCCGCAGGCGAAGGTGCGGCAGCGCAGCGGGTAGGTTCAAGCAAAGGCATAGGGTAGGAGTCTAGCGAACAGCGCATGGGGTGCTTTTGAGCCATTGCATTGCCCATGGCCTGCAACTATCGAGCGGCTCAGCCCCAAAGGTTGTGCAGTCGGCTGGTTTTAGGCGGCCTGAGCACGGTGGAACAGCTGGCGGGCATGGTGCGCGAGGTGATCTTGCATAAATGTCGCCACAAAGTAGTAGCCGTGGTCATAGCCGGCGTGGCGGCGCAACTGCAGCGGCTGGCCGGCTCGGGCGCAGGCCGCTTCAAACAGCTGGGGGTACAGCTGGGTGGCCAGAAATTGGTCATTCAGGCCCTGGTCGATCAACACACCGCCCGGGTACGGAGCGCTGCGGTGCTGTGTCATCAATGCGGTCGCATCATGGGCTTGCCAGGCGGCGGCGTCAGCGCCTAAATAGCTGCTGAAGGCTTTTTTGCCCCACGGGCATTGGGTAGGTGCGCAAATTGGCGCAAACGCCGATACCGACTTGAACAGCAGCGGGTGCTTTAACGCCAGCGTCAATGCGCCATGGCCACCCATCGAGTGGCCAAAAATACCAATGCGTTGGGCGTCAATCGGCAGCGCCGCGCAGGTCAGTGGCAGCAGCTCGGCCGCCAGGTAGCTTTCCATGCAGTAGTGGGCTGACCAGGGTGCTTGTGTGGCGTCAAGGTAAAAGCTGGCAGCGAGCCCCAGCTCCCAACTGTCAGCCTCACCCGGCACTTGGGCACCGCGCGGGCTGGTGTCAGGCGCAATCAGCGCCAAGCCCAGCTCAGCGGCCAGGCGCTGCGCGCCCGCCTTAGCCATGAAGGTTTCGTCATTACAGCTTAAGCCGGCCAAGTACAGCAGCGCCGGTACCCTAGCGCCGGCGTTCAGGGCGGCGGGCGGCAAAAAAACTGAAAACCGCATTGGCAAGCCAATAGCGCTGGAGGCGTGTTGGTAAAAGCGCTGACGGCCGCCAAAGCAGCAGT
>JAYULP010000152.1:0-2106 GCA_043763445.1 Polaromonas sp. | reverse complement strand
GCAAGCGCCCGTCCAAAGGCGGTTGAACAGCCATGAACTCTGGCGGCAAGCCGGGGCAAAAAAAAGCGCCTTCGAGGCGCTTTTTTTCTACCTTTGAGCCGCCCCACATATTGCGCCAGAACTGGGCACTGACTTCAAACCGCGCCGCCGTGATCTGCCCCGGCGAGCAAACGCGCACAGCGCCCATCACAGCGTCAAACACGTTGAGGTCTTCCATCACGGCTGGCGGCAGCCGCGGGAGCGTAGCCGGTGACTCGCTGGCGTGCCGGGCGTGAAACTCAGCGAGCCGTTTGAGCTGGCCTTGCTTTTCCCCGTCGGCTGACCGCGCCAGCTCAAGCTTGCCTTGCACCGCGTGCCCGTGCGGTATGTAAAAGGTATTCACGCCAATGGTTGGCAGCTCACCGGTGTGTTGGCGCATTTCGCAGTGCCGCAACCCGTCCTGAATTCGCCCGCCTTGCTAGCTGCTGATGGCAATGCCCTGAGCGTTTTCTTGTAGCGCTGCAGTCACAACTTCATCGACGCTGCGGTTGTGCCCAAGGTAGACCACTTCGTCGCCCAGGCGCTGCAAAATGCGCCGCATGATGGTGGTGGCCGCGTCGCGCCCGTCAAACAACGACGCGGCGGTGACAAAGCGCACCTTGTGGCTCGGGCGGTAGGCGGCCAGTGCTTTGTACTCGGCGGACAAACCAGTCACGGGGCTCCTCGGTCGGCGCTGCGGCGGAGCAAGCACAAAGCCGCGGCTCGCTGTCACCACTTGACGTTGACTCTTACGTCAACATCAACATCAACATCAACATCAACATCAATGTCAATATCAATATCAATATCAATATAAGTATCAATATCTGACAGTGTGCCAACAGGCGTGGCGCGGCAATCTATGCCCAATGAGCCGGCCCGGTGCGGCGGGGATATTGTTTTTCCGTTCGCCCTTGGCCGGTGCAAAGACGTTTGTGTACAAGGCCGGCTCGGACCAGCTCAGGGCCAATGCAGCCGTAACGAAGCAGCAACGAAGCGCTAAAACGTAAGGCTACCGAAGCGCTCGCACTTCGTTAGGCTCAATCCATAGGCTTCGTTAGGCCGCACCATCTGCGCCGTGGTCCAGCGGCGCGGTGCGGGTGTGGTCAATTGCATACTTAACCAGCTCTGCCTGCCCGGCAATGCCCAGCTTGCGGCGCACGTTCAGCCGGTGCGTCTCGACGGTTCGCACCGAAATGTCCAGCACCTTGGCGATTTGCTTGTTGGAGTAGCCGCATGCCAGCTGCTGCATGGTGGCGAGCTCTTTGGGGGTCAGTGCCGTGCTTTCGTCGCCCGGCGTGGCCGCTGCAGGCGCGCTCTGAAGGTGCAAGCGCAGCTCTGGGCTGAAGTAGGTTTGGCCGGCATAAACCGCCAAAATGGCGTCCACCAGCTCCTGCGCTGGGGCGTCTTTCAGCACATAGCCTTTGGCGCCTTCGTCAAACGCACGCCGAACATATTGCGCGTTGTTGTGCATCGACAACACCAAAACAGCGATGGCGGGAAAGCGCTGGCGAAACTGCGCCGTCAGCTCAATGCCGCTGCGGGTCCGCATGCTGATGTCAGTCAACACCATGTGCGGTGCCTGCTCGCCAGTGAGCTGGGTGGCCAGCCGAGTGGCGTCGTCCACACAATCGGCCTCACCCACCACGGCAATCTGGCCGGTAGCTTCAAGGCGCATGCGTACACCGTCGCGTACAAAAGGGTGGTCGTCAACCAACAGCAGGCGAATGGTTTTAGGCGGGAAGCTCATCGGCTGGCGCGCTGTGCGTGGTGTTGGAGTTTGAGTTTTGACGCTGGAGTCGTGGTCGGCACGCCGGCTGTGGACAGCGTCGCTGTCACGCAGGTGCCCTCAGGGCCCGAGCGAATGGCTAGGTGGCCACCGAGTCCCTCCATGCGTTCGCGCATGTTGCGCAGGCCAATGCCGCCGCGTTGAGCCGTTTGCACCCGGTCCACATTAAAGCCAACGCCATCGTCGCAAATCACCAGCTGGACTTGCCTTTTGCGAAAGCTCAGCGTGACCCGCACTTCACTGGCGTGGGCGTGCAGGCGTGCATTGGTCAGGCTTTCTTGGGAGACGCGAAACAGCGC
>JAYULP010000151.1:0-2109 GCA_043763445.1 Polaromonas sp. | reverse complement strand
AAAAGCCGCTGCCCAAGCACTGGTACCCAAGCGCGCCGCCCACACACTGCCGTAGCCGCATGTGGACGGTGTCCCGAGCAGCCTGCGTGCTGCCGCCTCCGCCGCGCTAAGCGAGCCTGTTGATTGGGGACGATGCCGGGTTGACCTAGCGCTTGTCCAGGCCCGCCCGGCACAAACAAACCCTTCGACACACCCAGGGCGAACGGGGGACAATAAAGGTTGTCACACACCAGAGCTGGATCGGCTACACAGGCGAGTCAGGCACACCAGAATCGAGCGATGACCATCAACTCCATCAACCCGCTTAGCGCAGCCACGGCCATCGCCTTGGCCATTGCCTTAGCAACCGCCGCAGGATCTGCCATGGCCACTGAAGAGCCCCGCTACGCCGTCAGCTTTAAGGACGGTAGCTTTGAGGTGCGCGACTACCCGGCGATGGTTGCGGCTGAGGTCAACGTCGCCGGTGAGCGTGCCCAGGCGTCTTCGGCTGGCTTTAAGTTATTGGCAGGCTATATTTTTGGTGGCAACACCACAAAGCAACGCATTGCCATGACCGCGCCGGTAACACAAACCGCAGGCGAGGGTGAAAAAATCGCCATGACGGTGCCAGTGTTGCAAACCGGGCAACCCGGCAGCTGGACCGTGCGGTTTGTGATGCCGAGCCGCTACACGCTGGACACACTGCCTACGCCCAACGACGACCGGGTTCACTTGCAGATGCTGGCGCCAGCCCGTTTGGCGGTGGTGCAGTTCTCCGGCTTGGCGCGTGAGGACGACATTGCCGCGCAAACCGACCTGCTCACCGCCTTTATCGCTAGGCGCAACCTCGCTGCGCTGGGCCAGCCCGCGTTGGCGCGCTACAACCCGCCTTGGACGCCTTGGTTCATGCGGCGCAATGAGGTCATGGTGCCCGTGCGGGAGCAGGAGCGGTAACACTGCACTGGCCAGCGCAGCCAGCAGTTGCTACGGCTGTTGCTACGGCTGTTGCTGTTGCTATTTAATCTGTAGCGTCATAGACAATAAATACAACGGCTACGGCCGTTTTTTGTCTTTTTTGGCCGATTTATTGAGCCTAGGCTGACAGCGAGGATTTTGGGGCAATCCGCTGGGTAGCCAGTCGGGTGATTTATAGGGTGGTAGCTACGCAAAAGCGCCATTACGCCCAAGCGCTCGGCGCGGTGGGCAGGCGGGCGCAGAGTCCCGCGCCAAGCCGCGAACACCTCGACAACATGATCAGAAAAACCCAAAAAAAACCAGCACCTGTCAGCCGCCACCCGCTAGCCGCGCGCCGACCACCGCTTCGTCCAGCGTGGCAAATGTCAGGTTGTGCCGGTGAGTCAGCGGCCCACCGCCAGGCACCAGCTGGCCCGCCTCAACGCCGATGGCTTTGAACTTCCATACGCCGGCAATGCGTTTGAGTTGTCCCACCAGCTCGCCGGTGAGCAGGTGCACCGCAACGACCTGGTTGTTGACCGGTTTGAAATGCAGGGTTGGCATGGCGGTCACTTTCACCGGTTTGAAAAGGCATAAAAAAACGCGCCTTAACGCGCGTTTTTTCCTGTTTGCGCCGGCGGTGGCGGCTTACCTGGCCACCACCCGAACCATCTCTAGGCACTTGTTCGAGTAACCCCACTCGTTGTCGTACCAAGCGATGACTTTGACAAACGTGCCGTCCAGAGCAATCGACGCATCAGCATCAAAAATCGAGGTTCGGGCGTCGCCGCGGAAGTCGGTAGCCACCACCTTGTCTTCGGTGTACCCCAGCACGCCCTTCAAAGCGCCTTCGCTTTGCGCTTTCATCTCAGCACAAACTTCTTTCATGGTGGCTTCGCTGTTGAGCTCACAGGTCAAATCCACCACCGACACATCGGACGTTGGCACCCGAAACGACATGCCGGTGAGCTTTTTGTTGAGCTCAGGAATCACCACGCCGACCGCCTTGGCTGCGCCGGTGGACGAGGGAATGATGTTCTCCAAAATGCCGCGCCCGCCGCGCCAGTCTTTATTGCTGGGGCCATCGACGGTTTTTTGCGTGGCGGTGGTAGCGTGCACCGTCGTCATCAGGCCGCGCTTGATACCCCATTTGTCGTTGAGCACCTTGGCGACTGG
>JAYULP010000150.1:0-2114 GCA_043763445.1 Polaromonas sp. | reverse complement strand
TGCTGGCAGGCGGCTGTGGCCGCCGCCTGCATCCGGCGACGTTGGCTGTGAGCAAACAACTGCTGCCGGTGTACGACAAGCCCATGATCTACCACCCGCTCACCACCCTAATGCTGGCCGGGATTCGGGATGTGCTGATCATCAGCACGCCGCACGACACGCCCCGTTTCGCCCAACTGCTGGGCGACGGCAGCCCGTGGGGGCTGAACATTCAGTACGCAGTGCAGCCCAGCCCGGATGGCGTGGCACAAGCATTTGTAATCGGCAGACGCTTTATCGGCAAAAACCCCAGCGCGTTGGTGTTGGGCGACAACCTGTTTTATGGGCATGACTTTGCGCGTTTACTGGCCAGCGCCCACGCGCAGCCCAACGGGGCAACGGTGTTTGCCCATCATGTGCAGGACCCGCAACGCTACGGCGTTGTTGCCTTTGATGCACAAGGCAAAGTCAGCAGCATTGAAGAAAAGCCAGCGCAACCCAAAAGCAACTTTGCGGTGACCGGCTTGTACTTTTATGACAACGACGTGCTGGACATCGCCACGGCCGTCAAACCCAGCGCCCGGGGCGAGCTGGAAATCACCACCATCAACCAGGCTTATCTGAAGGCTGGCCAGCTCAATGTGCAGCTGCTCCAACGCGGCTACGCCTGGCTCGACACCGGCACGCCCGACAGCTTGCTCGAAGCGGGCCAGCTCATCGCTACGCTCGAGCGCCGGCAAGGCTTAAAGATTGCTTGTCCTGAAGAAATTGCTTGGCGTTATGGCTTTATCACCAGCGAACAGCTCGAAAAGCTGGCCCAGCCGATGGCCGGCAACGGCTACGGTCAATACCTGCTGCGCCTGCTCCATCAGCAGCCATTGGCATGAAGGTCACGCCCACCGCTATTGCCGACGTCCTCATCGTCGAGCCAAAAGTGTTCAGCGATGCCCGAGGCTTTTTCTTTGAAAGCTTCCACCAAAAAGCCTTCAACAGCGCCACTGGCCTTAACCTGAACTTTGTGCAGGACAATCACAGCCAAAGCGCCAAAGGCGTGTTGCGCGGGCTTCACTACCAAGTGCGCTACCCGCAAGGCAAACTGGTGCGCGTGGTACACGGCTCAGTTTTTGATGTGGCGGTTGACCTGCGCAGGCGTTCACCGACTTTTGGCAAATGGGTCGGCGTTGAGCTCAGTCAGAGCAATTGCCGCCAGCTTTGGGTACCGCCAGGGTTTGCCCACGGATTTTTAGTAGCGAGCGAGTCGGCCGACGTTTTGTACAAGACCACTGCCTACTATGAGCCTCAATATGAGCGCTGTATTATCTGGAGCGACCCCTCAATTGCCATTAATTGGCCTATTGATCAAGAACCCTGCTTAGCCGCCAAAGACAAGGCCGGCAACTCATTTATAAATGCGGAAAACTTTGCATGAAGCTCTTAAGACATACTGTCTTTAACCTGGTCGGCCTTGGCGCGCCATTGCTGGTTGCGGTGGCCACGATTCCCGTGCTCATTGGTCAATTAGGGCCAAGTCGCTTTGGCCTGTTGACCCTTATCTGGGCGGTAGTGAGTTATTTTGGCTTATTTGATCTGGGTCTGGGCCGAGCGCTGACTCAGCAACTGGCGGTAGTTTTCGCCAACCAACAGCACAAACAAGTGGGCCCGCTGGTGGGAACAGCGACTGTGCTTATGGCTGCACTGGGCTTGGTGGCCGGTGTACTCATGGCGGCAGCGGCGCCTTGGGGCGTGGGACTTATCCACGACGTGCCAAACCGGCAAGAAACCATCAACGCGGTCTACGCCATGGCAGTAGCCATGCCCTTCATTGTGTTGACCTCCGGCTTTCGAGGCGTTTTGGAAGCCCAACATGCGTTCGGCATCATTAACTTAATTCGCCTGCCCATGGGGCTATTCACTTTTTTGGGTCCATTGGCTGTGGTGTTCTACGGCGGTGGTCCACACTTGGACTTGATCGCTTGGGCACTAGTGGCAGGGCGGGTAGTTGCTTGCGTTGTTCACGCCTATTACGCTTGGCGTGCCTTGCCGAAAGACAGCAGCGCACTAGCTTGGCAAGCCAAATTAATAAAGCCGCTTTGTATCTCGGGCGGCTGGCTGACTGTTAGTAATGTTATCAGTCC
>JAYULP010000149.1:0-2115 GCA_043763445.1 Polaromonas sp. | reverse complement strand
ATTTTTTATTTGAGGTCACCATTTATATGTTCTGTTTTCCCTTCAAATGTACTTTGAGTGCAAAACGATGGAATACTCTCAGTTCAGCTGTACCACATATAAGTAAATATCACATAATTAAGTTCAAATTTCCACATTTTAAATCAAAAACTCCAGATTTTAGCTCCTTTTCAAATGGGTGCTGTCGACAAATCCCACCAGTGGTGTATTACGTAGAAACCGAGTAACACGACATTGAAGTTAGTCAAAACTTTTTTCTTCAGTGGATATCACCATTGCACCCTCTATAGCTGTCATAACTGCTTACATTTAGGCGGCTCAAGAGTTAAACTTAAAAATTGTTCACCGGAGTCCTCAATGCGCATCCGAATTCTAGGCAGTGTTTTTGTAATTGCCAGCTTGTTTTCTGCAACTACCTATGCTGAATCTACATTTATAAATCCTGCCGCCGCAGGGTCTGCTGCTACTGCGCGGCTGGACTTCAGTGTTGTTATTCCACAAGTGCTGTTTTTGCGGGTGGGAACTGGCTCGGGCAACGCCACAACTGAGGGTACGGTTGACGGTATCGCGTACACCGTGGGCTCTGCAAATGTGGGCGACGGCTCAGTCATTGCCGGCGTGGGTGGCGACTTGAGCGCCGGCGCTGTCACCGTTCGCGCCTACGGTAACAGCGGCAATATTAGCCTGAACTCTGCTACCACCGGACCGCTGACAACTGGCACAGCTGGCGAGGTGATTCCATGGAGCCAAATCGGTGTGACCGGGGCGGCACTGACCAGCACCACCAGCGGCTTTACCAACGCAGCCATCGCCCATCCGGCTTTCAACACAGGCGCAGCAGGCGGCGCGGGTACAGCGACGACTTTGGTAGCCACCAGCAAAGTGGTGCGTGTGGAGGGCAAGTGGACCTTCACCTACCTGAACGCCAACGCCGTCGCGGCCGGTACCTACGGCGGTACAGCCGCCAAAAACGGCCGAGTGACCTACACCGCTACACAGCTTTGACACGCCAAGCTGAGTGCGCCACAGCCGCATTCAATTTGGCCAGCGAAGTGGTTTGCCGCTGCCGAGCTACGGCCTGAATAACTTTAATTCTCAGCTAGGTTTGGCGTAGAGTCACGAACATGAAGACACCTCACCGAGTCCCAGCCGCATGGCATTTCAAGCCAATGCTTTTGCTGTGCGCTGTGGCGCTGCTGGTGTGTGGCGTTGTTGAGCACTCAAGCTACGCCTACGTCGTCGACATCACCGCCGGCCCCAAGTCTATTTATCTCCAAGTGGGCGCTGGCTCACTAACCGGCACTGACTACAGCTCGGGTGGTATTCCGGGCAACAACGCTATTGTCAATCGGGTAAGTGTGACGGTGCCCTCAGCGAGTGTGGGCACAGGAACGCAGGCAATGACTACTGACAGCTTGGTTGTCGACAGTGCCTACGACAGCTTTCCGTACTGCACTGTGCCAAATGAAGTCTACATTGGCGGCTTCTTGCGTACGCCGGGGGTGTCCGCCAACGCAACGCTGAGCGTCACCGCGCCCAGTGCCCTGACCAGTGCGACTGGTAGCGCCATAGCGTTCAACACCATATCTTGGATTTCCAGTGGATCGGGGGACGTAGCGCCGACCCTTCCCAGTGGCACTTTCGTTGGCGGTGCCGCCCAAACTTTAATCAACGTAGCCCGTAACACTTGGTTTGAAAGTTGCCTGCAGTTCAACTATGCCAACAACAAAATAGTGCCGCCTGGCACGTTTACTGGCAGAGTCCAGTACACCTTAACGGCTCCTTGATGTCCAGCTGGGGTACGCGTTTATTTGGCATCTCGCGTATCTGGCGCGCCTGGCGCTTGCTGCTCTGTGTGTCTGCTTTTGCGCTTATTGGACTGCTCAGCGAACGAGCAAGCTACGCGGCTACCACGCGAGTAGACGACAGTGGCACTGTGGTTAGTCAGGCGGTGGTGCCGATGCGCTGGAAACAGCTTGTGCCAGGGCGCGGCGCTGACCATTCGGTTCAAGCAGGTGTGCAAGTAGCGCTGCGTTTGAATATGGCGCGATGGCTAAACCAGCCCATCCGGCTCTACATGGCGCTGGGCCCCGCTGTGGCGGAGCCCATTTATGC
>JAYULP010000148.1:0-2128 GCA_043763445.1 Polaromonas sp. | reverse complement strand
GTAATTCGGACTGCAGCGCCAACTCACGCGTTAGGGCCACCACACCTTCAGCGGCAATTAACTGGGTGACGACGTTGTTCCACAGCTCGCCCAACGCTACATCGGCAGCATCGTGCGGGTCAACGCCGGCAAGCGAAGCAACGCAGAGTTCTGCCGCGATGGGATGCGACAGGACCGAGGCAGGCACCGGCGGCAACGCTGACGCCTGCACTAGCGTTGCCGGCACAGGCTCTGGGTGATCGGCAGTCGGCGAGCTGTCTTCCCACGGGGCAGTGTCTTTACTCGGCAAGTTAACGCCGGTAGCCGCGTTTTGCTGGGCTGTCGCTGTTTGTGCTGTGGCTGCGCCCACAACTTGTGCCGGCGCTGCTGCCGGCAAATCCGGCGACAGCCGTGGCCGCGTTGCCTTAGCAGGCGCTGGGGACTTTTTTGACGGCGCGGCGGCACCCCTCGGCGTTGCAGGTGTAACCACTGTGCCAAGCGGCTTGAAAGCCAACAGGCGCAACAACACCATCGTCAATGCCGCGTATTCGTCTGGCGCCAAGCCAAGCTCACCCCGACCATGCAAACACAGGCTGTAGAGCAGCTGCGTTTCGTCCGCCGGCATAACGCCGGCCAATCGTGCAGTCTCCACTGCCTCGGGGTCGGCGTCGTCTTCTGCTGCGGTGCTGGGCACCGCTTGCAGTACGGCCATGCGCTGCAATACCGTGGTCATGTCTTCGAGCGTCGAGGCCGCACTGAGCCCATTGAGGCGCAGCGCCTCAGAAGTGTCGACCACCGCCCGGCCGTCATTGCGCGCCAGAGCGTCAATTAAGCTGAACACATAGCTTCGGTCTACGCTGCCCAGCATAGTGCGCACGCTCACCTCGTCGAGCTGACCCGAACCAAATGCAATGGCTTGGTCGGTCAGCGACAGTGCATCACGCATCGAGCCGCGGGCGGCGCGTGACAACAAGCGCAGCGCTTGGGGCTCTGCGTTAATTTGCTCCGACGCCAGCACATGCTGCAGGTGC
The DNA here is from genome assembly GCA_043763445.1 of Polaromonas sp. GTDB lineage: Bacteria > Pseudomonadota > Gammaproteobacteria > Burkholderiales > Burkholderiaceae_C > Polaromonas. The sequence goes on along the minus strand of JAYULP010000148.1, from coordinate 1,118 downwards.
TCCATCACTGTTTCAGGCGCCATGGGCCGCAAATTGAACTGCAAGCAGCGCGATAACACGGTGGCCGGTACCTTCTGCGGGTCGGTGGTTGCCAACACAAACTTGAGGTAGTCTGGCGGCTCTTCCAGCGTTTTGAGCATCGCGTTGAATGCCGTGTTGGTCAACATGTGCACTTCGTCAATCATGAAAACCTTGAACCGGCCCACCACCGGTTTGTAGACCGCTTGCTCAAGCAGTTGGGCAATTTCGTCCACGCCGCGGTTGGACGCGGCATCCAGCTCGGTGTAGTCAACAAAGCGCCCTGTATCAATGTCAGTGCAGGCCTGGCAGACGCCGCAAGGCTGGTCGGTGATGCCGCCTTGGCCATTGAGGCCAACACAGTTGAGCGACTTGGCCAAAATCCGCGACACGGTAGTTTTTCCAACGCCCCGCGTTCCGGTAAACAAATAAGCGTGGTGTAGGCGCTGACTGCGCAAAGCGTTGCCAAGCGCTTGCACGACATGCGACTGACCGACCATTTCCGAGAAGTTTTTAGGCCGATATTTGCGTGCAAGAACGAGGTAGGACATGCTGTTATTGTAATTTGCAGCGTCGCACGACGCGACTCACTTAGGCGGCGGCGCATGCCTGCGTCAAGCGTTGGGCGCTCGGGTGCGCAAAGGCGCTTGGTCAACCCTATTACAATCTCGTTTGACGGGCCTTCCCGCATGGTGAAGCGGCCAACCGGGTCAGATGGGGAACCAAGCAGCCCTAACCGTAGAGCCAGTGCCGGGGTCAAGGCTCGTCACCTGACATCAGAATTTTTTGTAAGTAGACAGTGCATGTTCATCTGCAACCGCAAGCACTATCACGGCTTCTAAAGTTAAATCCAGACTTTACTTAAGCTGCCGGTCAAGGCTTATTGAAGCGCCAAGTCTGCGTTTGGGCCAAAGTTGTTGGGGTCCGCTCTGCACTACAAACCCCCTAGACAAGCTCAGACCGAACGGAAAATCGGGTTTTTTCACCCCATCGGGCAAGATCAATTGGCCCGCGACTCACGCCAGGCAGCCTAGCAATGCCACTGTCGGCCTTGCGGCAAAACGCGCTTGCTTTGGTCGCAGGCTCGACTGCTTTGCGCC
>JAYULP010000147.1:0-2130 GCA_043763445.1 Polaromonas sp. | reverse complement strand
TATTGGCACGCCGGCCAGTCAGTGCGTATCAACCTTGCAGCTGCCACCGAGATGAGCGCGGCTTTGATGCGCGCTAAGGCCAGCTCAAAAAAACTGGTGGCTAATGAGCTGGCCAGCTGGGTTCCTGGCCGCCTAGCAGACGCATGGGTGTCCCAAGATACGTCGCTGCAGCGGCCCATCTGCGACGCGACCGACAAAGCGCTGCAAGCGCTGGCGCAACGCTTATCTGACTGGCAATTGACGCCCAACGGCTCGGCTGGCTACAAAAAAGCCGAGGTCACGGTGGGCGGGGTAGACACGCGTTGTTTGTCATCACAAACCATGGAGTCCACGCAGCCCGGCTTGTACTTCATTGGCGAAGTAGTGGACGTAACCGGCTGGCTGGGAGGCTACAACTTTCAATGGGCTTGGGCTTCTGCCCAAGCCTGCGCACTGGCCTTGTCACCAGCCAGACTTGCCAGCGCGCACTGACGCTGAACTTTGCCGCCAGCCAGCGACACCAACCGGCTTTACCGCGCGGCGGCAGGCCGGGCCCGGTAGCTAGCAGTCGGCACTGGCTACTGCTATACAATCGAAGGCTTTGCTAGCAAACCCGCACCCGGCCTGATTCTGATCAGATCACTCAAAGGTGCACCTTTTGGATCCCCTCATCAATGACGACCATTCGCGTAAAAGACAACGAGCCTTTCGACGTAGCGCTGCGCCGCTTCAAACGCACCATTGAAAAACTCGGCTTGCTGACCGACCTGCGCGCACGCGAGTTCTACGAAAAGCCCACCGCCGAGCGCAAGCGTAAGAAGGCAGCCGCCGTCAAACGCAATTACAAGCGCATCCGCGCCATGCAGTTGCCAAAAAAGCTGTTCTAAACACGCTTTTCTGCCTCTAAAAAGCCCGCACGAGTCCTTTGAAAAAAGGCTCTGCGGGCTTTTTTGTTGCCCACCGACTCTCTACCAAGGACTTGACATGCCACTTAAAGACCAGATTACCGAAGACATGAAAACCGCCATGCGCGCCAAAGACAGCGAGCGCTTGGGCACCATCCGACTGCTGCTGTCGGCGCTTAAACAAAAAGAGGTGGACGAGCGCGTGGTGCTGGACGACGCGATGGTGGTAGCCATCGTGGACAAGCTGATCAAGCAACGCCGCGACTCAATTGACGCTTTTCAAAAAGCCGCGCGCACCGACCTTGCCGACAAAGAAGCTTCAGAAATCGTGGTGTTGCAGGCTTATTTGCCTGCCCGCCTGAGTGCGGCCGAGGTAACCGCGGCGGTTGACGCCATCGTCGCTAAGTTGGGCGCCAGCGGCCCCGGTGACATGGGCAAAGTCATGGGGGCAGCCAAAGCGCAGCTGGCAGGACAGGCGGACATGGGCCAAGTGTCAGCTGCAGTCAAAGCCGCGCTAACGCGCTGAACCGTGCCCCTTGAACGCCGGCGGTGCCTTGGCTCAAGAGCCGGCAATCTTCATGCGGTTGACCAAAATCGAGCCAACGGTTTTTGCGCCATAGTTGTACGCGTCTGAGCCTACGGCCTCAATGCCCAGCAGCATTACCTTGAGGTTGCCGGCAATCGTGATTTCTTCAACCGGAAACGCGATTTGTCCGTTCTCCACCCAAAAGCCGGACGCGCCACGCGAGTAGTCACCTGTCACATAGTTCACGCCCTGCCCCATTAGCTCGGTCACGAACAGGCCAGTGCCTAGCTTTTTGAGCATAGCGTCAAGGTCGTCACCGCGCTTGGTTTTGCGGCTGGTCATCACCAAATTGTGCGAGCCGCCGGCATTACCGGTGCTGCGCATGCCCAGTTTGCGTGCGGAGTAGGTGCTTAGAAAATAGCCTTGGACCCGTCCCGCTTCAACTACCTGACGGGCGCGCGTGATGACGCCTTCATCGTCAAACGGCGCACTGCCCTTGCCTTTGAGCAGGTGGGGGTCTTCATGAATGTCAATATGTTTGGGCAGCGCCAGCTTGCCCAGGCAGTCGAGCAAGAAAGTGCTTTTTCGGTATAAGGCGCCGCCGCTGATGGCTTGGGTAAAGCCGCCCAGCAGCCCGGCTGCCAATGGCGACTCAAACAACACCGGGCATTCAGTCGTTGGAATTTTACGGGCTTTGAGCCGCGCCAATGCGCGCTCTGC
>JAYULP010000146.1:0-2134 GCA_043763445.1 Polaromonas sp. | reverse complement strand
GCTGCTGATGGCCCTGCTGGTGGTGGCATTGAGCCCCCAGCCTGCGCTGGCCAAGGGGGTTTTTGCGGAGTCGCCGGTGATGGTGGTGTCCGAGTTGCCGCCGCAAGGCCGGGATATGTTGATGTTGGTCTACCAAGGCGGCCCTTTCAAGCATGACAAAGATGGCACTGTGTTCGGCAACCGTGAACAGCAGTTGCCCAAAAAAAATCGGGGCTATTACCGTGAATACACGGTGAGAACGCCCGGTGAACGAAACCGGGGAGCCCGGCGCATTGTTTGTGGCGGTGTGAAACCCGCTGCACCAGACGCGTGTTACTACACCGATGACCACTATGCGAGCTTTCGGAAGATTGTTCAATAACGCCCACTGAACTGGGCAAAGGTTGTTATTTTGAGTTTTGATTTCAAAGAAAGAGACGCGGAGATGGACACACCACTTCGTAAGGACCACGGTCAGCCGGCGAAAGCCGACGCCAACAGCATCGAGACCCCGCTCAAGGGTGTTCGGAGCAATATCGTGCAGTCCATACGCGCATTCCGAGTGCCGGAGTTGCAAGCAGCGGCCACGCAGCTTAAGCAGCATTTTTTGTACGCCAACCTCAGCAGTGCCCAGAGCAAGCAAGACATTTTGGACATGATTGCCGCGCAGTACACCTTCCCAGCGCATTTCGGCAAAAATTTCGATGCGCTGTATGACTGCATGACCGACATGGTCCACAAGTCTGGCCCGCAACCGGGTTTTATTGTGGTGCTCGAGCAAATCCCAGCGCACGCTAAATTCGACAAAGAAGCGCGTGAACAACTGCTCGACATCTTCCGGGATGCCGCCGACTATTGGGCGGATCGGAAAATTCCGTTTCGCTGCTTTTATTCTTTTCTGTAGCCCGCTCCCCAGACATTGGCCAAGGGGATCGGGCGAATGAGGCCCCAACAGCAGTAGCAAACGGCGAAGAGCCAATGCCCACCGACAAGCTGCTTGACATCTCACCGCTGGCACTGCGCATGAGCAGTCCGTTCAATGCCAGTTATTGGCTTGCGGCGGCTTGAAGTCAGAGCAACGCTGAAGTGCAGCGCTCGGCGCAATTAAAAAAACCCGCTTTACGCGGGTCTTTTTATTTCAGCTGGCGCTCAAAATAGCGAAGTTTCGTAAAAAACCATTAAATACGGCCAAGGCCGTTGTATTTACTGCCTTTATAGCTATCAACTACATAGCAATTAACAGCGCAGCGTAGCCTGCTCAGGCGACATCGCTGCGCCTGACCTGCTGGGCCAGCGCCACGTACTGGCTAACGGGTACTTCCTCGGCGCGGCGCTGCAAATTAAATTCGCCCGCAAAACCGCGTGCGCTGAGCCACTGGCCCAGACTGTGGCGCAGCAGTTTGCGGCGCTGGCTGAAGGCGACGCGCACCAGCTCACTGAACAGGGCAAGGTGTACCGGCTCGGGCACCGCATGCGGCGTCATGCGCACCACTGCACTGTCCACGCGCGGCGGCGGCTCAAAGCTAGCGGGCGGCACAAACAGCACATTGTCCATCGCATAGCGCCACTGCAGCATCACACTAAGGCGGCCATAGTCGCTGGTCGACGGCTTGGCCACCATCCGGTCGATGACCTCTTTTTGCAGCATGAAATGCTGGTCAGCAATGACCTCCACCGCGTCCAGCAGGTGAAACAAAATCGGTGTCGAGATGTTGTAAGGCAAATTGCCCACCACCCTGATTTTGGCTTGTCCGGTTTGCGCCGCCAGGTCGCGAAAATCCACCTTCAGCACATCCGCTTGCACCACCGCCAGTTGGGGATGCTTGCGCAGCTGCGCTGCCAGGTCGCGGTCCAGCTCGATGACAGTGAGTTGGCCCAGCCGCTCGACCAGCGGCTGGGTCAGTGCCGCCAAGCCCGGGCCGATCTCGACCATGGCGTCGCCCCGCTTGGGGTCAATGGCGTCGACGATGGACTCAATGATGCCGCGGTCCGTGAGGAAGTGCTGGCCGAATCGCTTGCGTGCAATGTGTTTCATACCGGAGGCTTAAATGAGCGGGTGCTGCAACGGCTCAAGCCGCGCAGGGCCGGCGTCAGCCGGTGTTGGGCGAGGCTGCTGGCTGGCGTGCCGCAGCCCGAGCAGCCGCTCACGGCAACA
>JAYULP010000145.1:0-5277 GCA_043763445.1 Polaromonas sp. | reverse complement strand
CATGGGCTGCAGGCACGGACTTTAAATATTGGCTGTGGACATCGGCTGCACGTTAAGGTCAGCTTTACCTTGCAACTGCCGTGCCGTGGCTTGCGGCCGTCAAGCGCTGCACATTGGCTCAAACGGTAGCGTCTTTTGGCACGTTACTGGCAACCCATGAATAAAGCGCTACAAACATCAGTGTGTCCAGCACTGCGCCCAAGCAGATGTACATGACCGGCATAAAAACAACCGAAAACTGCTTCATAAGCATGGCTTGGACCAGTACTTGGTGCGGCACCAACAAGGTAAAGAACAGCAAAATAAGCGCCGTATTCAGCAGTTTTCGCCACAAGCTGAGCTTTAAGACGTAATACCCCATGGCCAGCATCACTGGGGTAATCAGCATGACGACAAACCCGATGGACATCAGCTCTTCACTGTGCCGGGCAATGTGGTAGGGAAACGGCGTGGGTGCCCACTGAAAGTAAGCCAGTGCGGCAAGCTCAATGACGCAGACAATCCGAAGTGGATATTTCAACGCGAAGGTGGCGCGTTTCATGGCAAAGCTCGCCGCGAAGGCCGCCAGCGTCAACAACGCCGTCACCGCCAGGGTGGTTTGTGACGGTAATTGGCCGCCGTCAAGGTCCCCCGGAAATTGCAGACCATATTGACCGGCTTGATTCAGGCGGGTAGCTAGCGTGAAAGGCACATCAAGCTGTGCGGACCACAACAAAATGCACTGACGCCAGAGCTCAAAAATCGACGGTTTGGCTAGCCAGATCAAGCCGCACAGCACCACCGGAATTAACAGCGCCTGCAGTCGCCCGGCGGTGGTCATTGTCAAGGGCGTCAGCGCGCGATGCGGCCTTGAAAGCAGACCGGCGCGCGACTTTTTTGCCGCCGCGAAAACCGCATAAAACTCTTCGTCGCGGGCTTTGGCCTGCAGCGAGTCATTGGTGATCACAGTGTTCATGAGAGTCGATCAAAAGTCGTGAAACAAGCCAACATTGACGCCGCTGCGCTGGTATGACGGGTTGGAATAACGGCCGGCGCTAACTAGCCAGCCGGTAGACGGGGCAAACCAATGCCGCCATGCAAGGCTGATTTCGTCACTGCGAAAGTCCACCAACTGGCTCGATGCGGTCGTCGCTAAGTAGCCTTCGGAGCCCCAGCCGTAGCGGGCGGTGACCAGGTCTTGCCTGCTGCGCCCGTAGGTGCCCGCAACAAACTGCTGGGATGTGCGCACCGAGCCGGGGTAGCTGTAATTGAGCCGAACGCCACCTTCGGCGATGAACGGCACAGCAAAATAATAAGCCGCACTCAGCGCGATGCTTTTGTCGCTGTAGCCGGTCGGCGCGCTGTAGTAACCCAAGCCTATCGTTGTTACTAAATTGCGTTGCGCTAAAAGTTTGCGAGACAGCGCCGCGTCCACTCGGTATTTCGGCAAGTAAAACGCGCTGTCACCAAAACCCGCGGCCAGCGAGCCAAACCAGTCGTCGTTGAAGGTGTAAGTATCGCCAACGCTGATGAAGCTGCCACTAACACCGAAACGCCGGTTGGTTGACAGCTCGGTCTGAATTACATGCGAAGTCAAGCTGTAGGTGCCGTGCAGGGTGACGTCCGTCCAGGCTCCAAAACCGGAACTCAAGCGTTGGTAGCCGGCACTGAGCTCGACGTTGAGCTTGCCCGCTTGATCTTCTTGGTTTTGTGTTGGTGGCGCTGGCACCACGCCTTCTTGCGCCGCGGTTGAGAGCTGGGCCAATGCTGGCCTCACCAAAAGGCAGCTGCCCAGCAGCAAGCACAGGGACATTCGATTTTTTTTGGACATGCGGACTTCCTCTATGAAATAAAACGTCTTCAGTTTGTAACGTGCGTGCCGCTTTGTATGTTCGATAGCGAACATAAGCAATCGAGCACCGCGGTTTGCGTTTTTATTGACATGCGGCGGTAGCGGGCGCAGCCGTCATTTGCGCATTGGTCACGATTTGGTAGGCGACTTCGTCGGTCACGGCCCATCGGGACGAGTGCCGCAGGGGCGTTGCCTCGCGCAGCCAGCAGCGCACGCTGAAAACATCGTTTTCTCGCAAGGCGAGCACCGCTATCAGGCCCCAGGGGTAGTCGGTCTCGCTTTGTTTGAGCCATTGCTCGCGGTGAGCGCTCATCCAGCGGCGATAGTACGCTCGCTCGCCGGGCGGCGCCATCGGGAACTTGACCAACAACGGGAACAACTGCGCTACCTGGTCCGGGTAAAAGCGCGCTTTTTCGCCGCGTTGTTCGAGCTGGGTAGAGACCAAATAACGCTGGTTGACTGAGTCCCAAAACGTCGTTTGAATTGATCGGCGCAACGCGTTGGCCTCAACCGTATGGCGGGGCCGACTCGACTTGGACAGGTAAGACCACACTTCAAGGTTGTCCATGAACAGGCCGTGCAGATAGACCGCAGACACCATGTAGATGCCCCGAGACGGCTGCAGCAGCCGGTCGAGCGATGCCTTGCTGGTGGCAAAACTTTTTTGCCACGCCGGATTTTTGCCCAGCTCGGTCGGCTGCGCGCCAAGCAGCAGCAGCCACAGCGCTAGCAAGGAGTCATCTGCGTCTGCCGTCTGGCAGGCTACCCAGGGTGTTTTATCGGTGCGGCAAAAGCGGTCAAAAGTCCCGTCGGGTTTTTGCTGGGGTAGCAACCAGTTAGTGAAGTCGCGAGACTCCACGCTGACGTCCATGCCGTTGTCGTGGGCTAGCAACAGCGCCTGCATTGCAAAGTAGGGGTCTGACGAGTGTCCGCGATGCAAAACGCTAATAGCGCCGTTGGCATCCGCGTAGCCGGTGAGGTCCAGCGGGGCAGCCGCGTTGCTGGCCAAAACGGCGTAGCCCAGCAGTAGCAGCAGCCAGGCGCGGGGTGGCCGCCGCAGCTTCATGCGGCTTTGACCATGCCTAAATCGCGGGCCCACACCGTGCCATGAACCCGCGCGCCGGCCTCGGCAATAACGATTTGCGCACTGACCGTGGTGGGTGCCTCAACGGTTCCGATGACCGCATTTTGGCCAAATAGAATGTAGCTCTCAGACACCACAGGCCCCAGCACCTTTACGTCACGCCATAGGCGAATGTATTTCTCGCAGGTAATTGCACCGATGACGGCACTGTTTGGGCCCATCTGCACACTTTGTCGCGCCTTAACGTCGCCTGAAATGGTGGTGCCCGCGCCTACCGACAGGAAACCAGTCACGATCAACGAGCCTTGATACAGTCGGTTGGCCGGTAACACGCAGTTACCCCGGATGAGGTACAGCGACGGCGTTTGCCGTACCGCGTTCGGCAACTCCTTAAAGCTGGCGAGCAGTTGCACCGGCGCCTTGGGCCGATCGGCGGCGCGGCTGTCCTGTCCAAAAAGCAGCGTCGGCGCGCTGAGCCGCTCAAACCAGGTGTCTTCGCCCAGCTCAATGGACACCCCAGCGGACACGCGTCTGAGTGCCATGCTGCCTTGCCCGAGGCGCACAGCGCCATCGGCATGCGCCCAGTCGTGAATCTGGCTTTGCGCGCCAAGCGTGATGTCGCCTTGGGCGTACAGCGCCTGAAAAGACGACTTACTGCTGCCGCTGATGTCGCCCTGCACCAGCAGCGGCTGTGTGGTTTGAATGGCGGTCGCAGCGTCGATGCTCTGCGCCGCAATCAAGCGTTGTGTAGCCTTGGCCCAGTTCATATCAGCTAGGTGCGCGGGCACAAAATCAAAATTCTCGTAGCCGGTCGGGGCACCAGCTCCTGTTTTGGCGTCAGCATCTGCCAGCAGACGCCTTGCAAAGTGGTCAATATCGCTGGCGTAGTTCGCTGAAATGGGCAGTGGCTCGATGTCACTGGGCCATAACCACTCCCTGAACGCCGCCATGAACGGCAAGGTCAGCAAGATCAAGCAAATAGATACGAACAGCGCATAGGCGGCATAAGTGGCGTAGGCACTGGTCATGACTTACCCGCTTCCTTGCGATAACGAACGGTTTTGTCCCAGACCATTTCACGTTTGAACAGCGCGTCAAGCGCTAGGCTCCAAACGGCATACGAAATGGAAAACAGACTAATGAAAAACCCCAGCAAGTTAAACGGGAGCAGTCGAAGCCGGCGGCGGTTGCCATCGAGCAACACCGCCACCACAATTTCAAAAAAGGCGGCAAAGTTACCCAAGGTACCGTAGATCAGCAAGGCAAACACCGGTATCAGCTGGGACAGCAGGGCGCCTGCATTGAGAAAGTACAGGCCCAGCGCCAGCACCCAGCCTAGCAACATCAGCAGCGGAATCAAAAACACGAACAGCAGCAGCATGCCGTCGATGCGCTGCGGCAGCGTCAGGTATGCGCTGGTGGCAAACTTCCACCAGTAGCGGCTCATCACTTGGTTGTGTCCCTTGGCCCATCGCACCACCTGTTTGACGCGGATAGCCCATTCTTGCGGCACCTCCTCGTAGCATTCGGAGCGGTTGGTATACACCGTTTTCCAGCCGTTGAGCATTAGCCTGAAGGTGATGTCGGTGTCTTCGGCCAGCGTGTCGTCGTGCCAGCCGCCGACGGCCTGCACCGCTGACAGCCGAACACCGCCCACAGTGCCGCCGTATTGGGGCAGCAAGTTCATATTCATGCGGGCTTGCTGGTCTACCTGGTAGCCGCCCGAGCGTTCGAGCTCCAGCATGCGGGTGAGCAAGTTAGCCCCGCCGTTAATGGGCACCACACGGCCCATGACGGCGCCGATTTCGGGGTCGAAAAATGGTGCCACCAGCTGCTTGAGCAAGCCGCGGCCAGGCACGTAGTCGGCATCAAAAATAATAGCGATGTCGCCTTCGGCAAAGGCCAGTGCGTCTTTTAACGCCGCTGACTTGCCGGCTTTGCCGCTGACCCGGTGAAACGCTGAGATGCGGCCGGGATACTGCTTGACGTAGTGGTCAACGATCTGCGCCGTTCGGTCCGTTGACCTGTCGTTGACCGCAAGAATTTTGAGCTGCGCTGCCGGATAGTCAGTGTTGAGCAATGCTTCAATGCAGCCAGCGATGACCTTTTCTTCGTTGTGCGCAGCAATGAACACCGTCATCATCGGCCACTGCGCGACGCACACATCAATGTAGGGGTGGCGCTGACGGCCAAGCAGCCGGTTCAGCGTGAAGATCAGGTGACGAGCGCCGTAGACCATCATGATCAACACAATGACGAACAGTGCGGTCGTCATGACCGCCGCAACCGGATAGTCCTTCAGCGTGGGAATGAGGGATACCGACACCGCAGGCGCCAAGGGGTCGGGCGAGAGTTTGCCGGG
>JAYULP010000144.1:0-2135 GCA_043763445.1 Polaromonas sp. | reverse complement strand
CCGTACAAAGTTACGGTGGACTGGGCTTGTGCCATTCCAGCAATAGCGCTGAGGGCGGCGAAGGCAATAAGTGTCTTTTTCATTTGATTTCTCCAAAGTTAAACAAGAGTCAAGGGGCGGGGATCAAACACAAGCGAAGGCAAACCCAGCTGCGTTGACGCCTCCAGCGCCCAAGACCACTCCCCTTTCAGGAAGTTGTCGCTATTGCACCAGAGCCCACTCGTTTTTCCAAGAAAAACCCCTGCAAATATCCGGTAAAGCGGTGTTTTTGTTGTCGCTGAACCACAATTGAAAGGTTCGTAGGCATCGCGTCTTTTCAGAAAGTGCAAACAGTACAAACCCCCAGAGTTACTGTCTTTACCAGGCAGCAACCGGCCAAGTGCGGTGCATTGCCCCGCTTGAAAGGGCAAGGGCTAAGGGCTGAAGGGTGCGGCAAGCTCTATGTGTCAAAAAAAAGACAGGTAGGCACTAACCAGTATTTACCGGTGCACGGCCGACTTTTAATCTTCGACATTAGAAAATTCGCGCATTGGCGAACTTCTCTACATGGCCCTTTATTTTTGACTCCCTTTGAAGCAAGAGACCACATGAATAAATTAACCCTTACTGCAGCCGCTGCACTGAGCCTTGTGTCAGCGTCTGTCATGGCGCAAAGCACGGTGACGCTTTACGGCTTGATCGACACTGCGCTGACCTACACCACCAATCAGGCGGCTGGCAGCGTCACCCGCGTAGATGCGGGCCAATTGGCAACCTCACGCTGGGGCCTGCGTGGCAGTGAAGACTTGGGCGGCGGCATGAAGGCCTTTTTTAACCTTGAAAGCACGCTGATTAACGATGTTGGTGGTGCTGGTTTAGGTTTTGGTGGGGGCACTGCGGCAGGTACCTCGGCTTCACTGTTTGACCGCGCTTCTTTTGTTGGCTTGTCTGGCAACTTCGGCAGCGTCAGTGTTGGGCGTCAAAACATTTTGGGCGTCGACTCCGTTGGCTTGGTTGACCCTATTGGTTTGTCACACCCTGGCTCTGGCAACCCGAACGTAGCGTTCAGTGCATTGAATCAAGGCGCAATCTACAACGGCTTCGGCACCAACGGCGGCGGTGCTGCACTGCGTCAGAACAATTCAATTCGCTACCTGACCCCCGTTTTTGCTGGCGCTTTTGGCGGCGCATTGATGTACGGCGCTGGCGAGCAATCTAGCGGCACCGCCAAAAATTCTTATCAGGGTATTTCAAGCTACTACCGCGCAGGCAACTCCGGTGCTGCTTTTGCTTACGCTAAGCTGAAAAACGCGACGGATACCGACACCTTAACGCTGTGGGGCGGCGGCGCAAAGTACGAAATCAACTCAACGTTTACCGTGAAGGGAACTTACGCGCAAAACAAGCAGGACCTATCGGGCCGCAAAATTGCCGTTGTAGGTTTGGGCGTGGACTATGCATTGACACCGGCAGCGAGCCTTACTGCTGCGTACTACAACACTAAAAGTACTGGCCGCGCGCAAGTCGCTGCAACTCAGGACGGCAAGGCTGCACAGTTTTACCTGATCGGGAAATATGCGTTGAGCAAACGCACCTCGTTGTTCAGCACCTACACGCATGCCAAGGCCGGCTCAGCTGCAGTTACTGACACAGAGCTGGCACCAACTTTGACCAATGTCGGCAACGACAAAGCTAACCGGCTGGCTTTGGGGGTCATTCATACGTTTTAAGTTTCTGTGATTTCGCTGAAAAAACCGCTGAAAGGCGGTTTTTTTATGACCGTTTTGTACGCTGGTTTACATCGCTTTAGCTGTGCAGTGTGGGTCGGGGCAAGCTGCTAAGTGCTTGCCACAAGTCACAGCCGCGCGGCTTGCCAGCGCAGTAACGCAGCAGCCGGCCCAGCTCAGGCTTGCCGCCCACCGCAGGGCTTTGTTCAAACCGTCCCCAAGTCAGCAGCCCACTGGGGTTGAGTCTCACCCAGCCGGTGACTACAGCCCCCTGCGGCAATGCTGGGGGCTTTTTAGTTTTAAAACCTTGGTGACGAATCGGCTGCTCAAGCTGTGAGACGATATATTGATGACTACACACTCTTTAACGGATTTAACCCTGACGGCCGCTGACAGTGCGCTGCGTACGCTTTTCTCCAGTCCTCGCGC
>JAYULP010000143.1:0-5298 GCA_043763445.1 Polaromonas sp. | reverse complement strand
CCGCGTCCAGCGCTTCAAGCACGGTGGTGAAGCGGCCGTAAGACGCGCTCAGCGCGTCGCGCACCCGTTTGGGCTCGGTGATGTCGGTCATAGACGTCATCCACCCCGTTTGCTGGCCGCGGGGGTCAATCAGCGGTGATACATACATTCGGGCATCAAAAATTTCACCGGTGCGTCGTTTCAGCCTAACTTCAGTGCCGCTGGGCGGCGTGCGCCCGTTTAGCTCATCGCTCATGCGGGCCCGGAGCGTTTTCATCTCCGAGTCTGGCCAATACGAGTAGGGCGGCATTTGGCCCACCAGTTCAGACTCGGCCAGGCCCATCATCTGGCAGAACGCCGGGTTCACGTAGGTGATTTTCCCCTTCAAGTCAAGCGCCCGCATACCTGTGAGCATCGAGTTTTCCATCGCGCGGCGAAAGTTGGTCTCGGCGCTCAGTGCTTCTTGCGCTTGGACCCGGCGGCGGGTGTGTCGCCAGGTGCCCAATAGCATCCACACTGTCAGTGCGCTCAGCGCGCTTACCAGCCAGAAAAAGCCGCTGCCGACGACACCCAGCGAGGCGCGGTAGCCTTGAGCCCGAAGCAGCAAGCCATTGCCGACGGGCGAGACCGGCACCTCGTACTCCGGCGGGTCTTCGGCCCATGGCAGTAGCCGGGCCGCTGGGTTACGCGGGGGTGGCAAGTTACCGGCCAGCACGCTGTTTTTGTCGTCCATCAGCGTGACCGCATACTTGGCAGTGACCTCGGTTGGTACCCCAAAGCGCAGCAAACCATCGACTGAATACTCCCCCAACACCACGCCGCCAAACTTGCCCTGATCGTCCAGCGGCACCTGCAACTGCAGCGTGGAGGTACTGCTTTGGCGGCTCGGCTCTTGTGGGCGAATCGGCCTGGAGTACACCGGTTGGCGCAGCTCGCGTGCCAAGCCATAAGTGCCTTCGGTTTCGCCGGCCTTTAGCTGCTCACCAGCCGTGCGCTGCTGCGCCGGCGCGGCGCTGGGCGAGCTGTAGGCCACCCGAACACGGCGCTTGCTGTCAACCCAGGTCACGCTCAGTAATTCGGGAAACTGGTTAACCAGAGACTCGGCTTGGACCACAAACTCTTGGCTGTCCACCTCTTTGTTTGACACGTCGCGGCCTAGGCGCATTAACTGCTCTTGGCGCTCAAGCAGCCGCAGCCGCAGCCGCTGCTGTGCGTACTCCACATCGCGCTTTACCGCTTGCTGCTCGCGGTCAATTTCCTCAATTCTCAAATACGCAAACGCCGCCACCACCGCTGATAAAAACAGCACCACCGCGAGCAGCGGACCAAGTGTTACGAAGCGGTCCTGCCGAGCCGGTGACTGCCGATGCCACCAGCGTGTCAGCGGCTGCAAAGCAGAGCTGGCCGGCAGCGCCGGGTTGTCGGCCGGCGCGGCGCCCGTGACGTCGCCCGCAGGGCTGCCAGCAGGCAGAAGAGTTTTAGGTAGCTCGAACATAGCGTCAGTGTGGGGGCAAGTTTAAGTGCAAGGCAGCAGCAGCCATTGGCGTGGTGTGCTTTGGTAATTGCCGGGCCAGTTACGCCGTGGGCTAGCGTGTTTTAAAAACACGCACACGGTATAAAAGTTCACTATGCGAAACCGTAAAGCACTATTTGAAATTTAATTGGTATTGTGGGAAACTCCGCTGCGCGTTTGGACAGGCGTCTACAACCGACAAACCACAGCAACGCTCGCCGGCGCTTGCTGAGCGGCATTGTCTCGCAGCCCCCCGCCGCTTAAACCACAAGCCGTTAAACCCAGGAGACAACCATGGCCGCTAACCTCACGAACCTCACTAAGCTCGTAAGTGCCCCAAACGGCACCCAGCCTGTGCCCGAGCAGCACACCGACAACGACACGCAGGAAACGCGCGAGTGGATGGACGCGCTAAGTGCGGTCATTGAAAGTGATGGCCCTGAGCGTGCCCACTTTTTGCTCGAACAACTGCTCGAGCATGCGCGCCAAAAAAGCATCGACATGCCTTTTTCAGCCAACACCGGCTATGTCAACACCATTGAAGTTGACCAAGAAGAGCGATCACCCGGCAACCTTGAGATTGAAAAACGTCTGCGCGCTTACATGCGCTGGAACGCCATGGCCATGGTGGTCAAGGCCAACCGCTTGCACCCGGCAGACGGCGGTGACTTGGGTGGGCACATCGGCTCGTTTGCCTCGCTGGCTAGCCTGTTTGGTGCTGGCTTTAACCACTTCTGGCATGCCGAAAGTGCCGAGCCCGGTAGGGAGCACGGTGGCGACTGCCTGTACATCCAGGGGCATGTCTCGCCGGGTGTTTACGCCCGGGCCTATTTGGAAGGTCGTTTGAGCGAAGAGCAACTCTTGAACTTCCGTCAAGAAGTCGATGGCAAGGGCCTATCGAGCTATCCGCACCCAAAGCTCATGCCGCAGTTTTGGCAATTTCCAACCGTCTCAATGGGGCTTGGCCCGTTGATGGCTATTTATCAGGCGCGGTTTTTAAAGTACCTGCATGCCCGCGGCATTGCCAACACCGAAAACCGCAAGGTCTGGGTGTTTTGTGGTGACGGTGAAATGGATGAGGTCGAGTCAATGGGCGCCATCGGCCTGGCCGCGCGCGAAAAGCTCGACAACTTAGTGTTTGTCATCAATTGCAACTTACAACGGCTCGACGGGCCGGTGCGCGGCAACGGCAAAATCATCCAAGAACTCGAAGGCGAATTCCGCGGCTCTGGCTGGAACGTCATCAAGCTGATTTGGGGCGACGGCTGGGACCCGCTGCTAGCACGCGACAAGGACGGCGTCCTGAAGAAAATCATGATGGACACGCTGGACGGCGACTACCAGGCCATGAAGGCTAACGACGGCGCTTATGTTCGCAAGCATTTCTTCGGCCAGCATCCGAAAGCGCTGGAGATGGTGGCGCACATGACGGACGACGAAATTTTTGACCTGCGCCGCGGTGGCCATGACTCCAAAAAGGTCTACGCCGCGTTCGCGTCGGCTGTTCGGCATAAAAACCAGCCGACGGTCTTGTTGATCAAAACCGTCAAAGGTTTCGGCATGGGCAAAATTGGCGAGGGCAAAAACAATGTCCACCAGACCAAAAAGCTGTCGGACGACGACATCCGTGCTTTTCGCGACCGCTTCAACATTCCGATTGCCGACAGCCAGCTGGCAGAAATTCCGTTTTACAAGCCAGCCGACGACACCCCGGAAATGCGCTACCTGCATGAGCGCCGCAAAGCGCTGGGAGGTTATTTGCCGCACCGCCGCGTCAAAGCCGACGAAAGCTTCACCGTACCGTCACTAGAGACCTTCAAGTCAGTGATGGAGCCCACCGCCGATGGCCGCGAGATCTCCACCACTCAAGCTTACGTTCGCTTTTTGACCCAGCTGCTGCGCGACCAAGCGCTGGGCCCGCGGGTGGTGCCAATTTTGGTCGACGAGGCCCGGACCTTCGGCATGGAAGGGCTGTTTCGTCAAATCGGTATCTACAACCCCGATGGCCAAAAGTACACTCCGGTCGACAAAGACCAGGTGATGTACTACAAGGAAGACACCAAGGGTCAGATCCTGCAGGAAGGCATCAACGAGGCCGGCGGCATGAGCAGCTGGATTGCAGCGGCGACCTCGTACTCCACGAACAACCGGATCATGGTGCCGTTCTACGTGTACTACTCTATGTTCGGTTTTCAGCGCATTGGCGACCTTGCTTGGGCCGCCGGTGATATGCAGGCGCGCGGCTTTTTGCTCGGCGGCACCTCGGGGCGCACCACACTCAACGGTGAAGGCTTGCAGCATGAAGACGGCCACAGCCACATCATGGCCGGCACAATTCCCAACTGCATCAGCTACGACCCCACGTTTGCCCATGAGGTCGGCGTCATCTTGCATCACGGCCTCAAGCGCATGGTCGAGCAGCAAGACAACGTGTATTTCTACATCACGCTGCTCAATGAAAACTACGCCATGCCCGGCCTCACACCGGGCACCGAAGCGCAAATCATCAAGGGCATGTACTTGTGCAAGCCAGCCAGCGACACCACTGCGCCGAATGTGCCCCGGGTGCAGCTGCTGGGCTCCGGCACGATTTTGCGCGAGTCGATTGCCGCACAGGCGCTGCTGGCCAATGACTGGGGCGTGAGCGCTAACGTTTGGAGTTGCCCGAGCTTTAACGAGCTGGCACGCGACGGCCAGGCCGTAGAACGCTGGAATTTGCTGCACCCGCTGCAAACCGCCCGCACCTCGTTTGTGGCGGACCAGCTCAGGCCCCACGCCGGGCCGGTGGTGGCGTCCACCGATTACATGAAAGCGTATGCCGAGCAGATTCGCTCCTACATTCCGGCGGGCCGTACCTTTAAGGTGCTGGGCACTGACGGCTTTGGCCGCAGCGATTTTCGCAGCAAGCTGCGTGAGCATTTTGAAATCAACCGGCACTACATCGTGGTGGCAGCGCTCAAGGCGCTCAGCGAGGAAGGCACTGTGCCGGTTGCCAAGGTGGCCGAGGCAATTGCCAGGTACGCCATTCAGGCCGACAAAATCAACCCGCTGTACGCCTGAACGCGGCTTAAGGAGACACCCATGGCAACAATAGACATTCAAGTCCCCGACATCGGCGACTTCGACGAAGTAACCGTCATTGAGCTGCTGGTCAAGCCCGGCGACACCATCCAAGCCGACCAGTCCTTGCTGACGGTCGAGTCCGACAAAGCCTCAATGGAAATACCATCCAGCGCGGCGGGCGTGGTGGTAGCCCTCAAGGTAGCGCTAGGCGACAAGGTCAAGCAAGGCTCGGTTGTGTTGACACTGCAAACGGCTAACAGCACGGCTGTTGCCCCCGCAGTGGCCAGCGCCGAAAAATCAGCTGATTTAATGCCAAAAGTAGCTATGGCCGTTGTAAATAGTACTTCAAGTGCTATTGAATCAATAGCGATTGCTACGCCGGTTGGCGCCGCTGCGTCAGCGCCCGCCGGCTTGCTCAATGTGCTGGTTCCCGACATTGGCGACTTCAAGGACGTGTCGGTCATTGAGGTGCTGGTCAAGGTGGGCGACACCATCAAGGTCGAGCAGTCCTTGGTCACGGTGGAGTCAGACAAAGCCTCGATGGAAATCCCCTCATCTTTCGGCGGTGTGCTCAAAGCGTTGAACGTCAAGCTGGGCGATGTGATCAACATTGGCGACTTACTGGCCATTATTGAAGGCGCGGCTCCAGCAGCCGCTGCCGGGGCCGCAGCCGCGCCCGCTGCTTTGGCAGCGCCAGCATCCGCACCGGCCGCGCCCGTAGCCGCAACGCCAACGGCCTTGGC
>JAYULP010000142.1:0-12847 GCA_043763445.1 Polaromonas sp. | reverse complement strand
CTTTGGCGCGCGATATGGTGACTCGCTACGGCATGACCGAGGCACTGGGGCCAATGGTTTATGCAGAAAACGAAGGCGAAGTCTTTTTGGGGCGCTCAGTGACGAAGACGACCAACATGAGCGAAGCAACGATGCAAAAAGTTGACAGCGAAGTGCGCCGCATTATTGACCAGCAGTACGCGCTTGCCCGCAAGCTGATTGAGGGCAATCAGGACAAGATGCATGTCATGGCCAAAGCACTGCTGGAGTGGGAAACCATTGATGTTGAGCAGCTTGACGACATCATGGGCAACCGCACACCGCGCCCACCCAAAGACTGGACGCCGCGTAACTCTTCGGTTGGTGGCAGTGGCCCTGGTGCTGGCGGCGCTGGCCCTGCGGTAACGGCTGGCCCAGCGCCAACAGCCGCCTAACAAAAAACGCCGGGCGGTGTTAACGCTGCCGGCGAGAGTCAGCGCAGTAGTCACCGGGGCATGTCCCCGGTTTTTTTATGCCTTAGCTTTCAACCTGAAGGAGCCATGCGCTGTGATTTGGCAAACCGCCCGCTTTCAACTTAACTTGTCGCGTCCTCATGTCATGGGTATTGTCAATGTCACCCCGGATTCATTTTCTGATGGTGGCCGCTACCTGACAGCTGACGGCGGTGTGGGCCGTGCGCTTGCACACTGCGAGCTGTTGGTTCGGCAGGGGGCAGACCTGCTCGACATTGGTGGCGAATCCAGCCGACCGGGTGCATTGCCAGTGCCATTGGCCGATGAGCTGGCGCGGGTGTTGCCGGTGGTGCGGCATGCGGTGAATTTGGGCGTGCCGTTGTCTGTGGATACCTATAAACCCGAGGTCATGCGGGCGGCGTTGGACTTGGGTGCCGATGTGATTAACGACATTTGGGCGTTGCGCCAGCCCGGCGCGCTGGCCACGGTAGCGTTGCATCCCAGCTGTGGCGTGTGTTTGATGCACATGCACCGCGAGCCGCAGTCCATGCAGGCGCAACCGATGCAGGGCGATGTAGTTGCGCAAGTGCGCTCTTTTTTGGCCGACGCTGCAGCTACTCTGGTAGCGCACGGCATCACTGCGCAGCGCATTGTGTTGGATGCAGGCGTGGGCTTTGGTAAAAGCGTGGCGCAAAACTTCTTGTTGCTCGCGCAGCAGGCGCAGTTTGTCTCGTTAGGCTACCCGTTGATGGCCGGATGGTCGCGTAAATCGTCACTGGCGTCAGTGTGTGGCGATGGCGGCGCGCTGCCACCGCTTGAACGGATGGTGCCCAGCGTTGCCGCAGCGCTGCTTGCAGTTGAACGAGGCGCCCGGATTGTGCGGGTACATGACGTGGCCGCCACGGTGCAAGCGCTCAAGGTCTGGTCTGCTGCCAGTTGACGGGCCAGTCAGCGGGGGGCAGTGCAATGAGCGGTGGTGACGTTTGCTCGGGCCGGTGTCCTACGCTGCAGCGGATTTTTAGCGCCGGCCAAACCCTAAAATCAAAAATTTAGTTCACGTTGTCTGGTGGCGTGGTTTTAATATCAAAAAAGATTCGGGAGCATCCATGAACAGACTTTATTTCGGCACCGACGGTATTCGCGGCACGGTTGGGCAGTCCCCGATTACTCCAGACTTTGTGTTGCGCTTGGCCCACGCGGTCGGGCGCGTGCTCAAGCGCGCAGAAGAGCGCCCCACAGTGCTAATTGGTAAGGACACCCGAATTTCGGGCTACATGTTGGAAAGCGCGCTGGAGTCAGGTTTTAACTCTGCAGGTGTTGACGTGGTGCTGCTAGGCCCATTGCCGACGCCTGGAGTCGCCTACCTCACCCGCGCTCAACGCGCCAGCCTGGGTGTGGTTATCAGTGCCAGTCACAATCCGTTTGGCGATAACGGGATTAAATTTTTCAACGCTAAAGGCGCCAAGCTCAGCGACGACTGGGAGCTTGAGGTGGAGGCGGCGCTGGCGCAGGCACCGGTATGGGCGAACTCGTCGGCGCTCGGAAAAACGCGGCGGCTCAGCGACGCCGCGGGGCGTTACATCGAGTTTTGCAAAAGCACTTTTGCCAATGATTTGACGCTCAAAGGCTTGAAAATCGTGGTGGATGGTGCACACGGCGCGGCCTACCAGATCGCGCCTAACGTGTTTCACGAGCTGGGCGCTGAAGTCGTTGCCATCGGCTGTGCGCCCGACGGTTTTAATATCAACCTAGACGTTGGCGCGACGCACCCAAAGGCGTTGATTGCAGCGGTCAAGGCGCATGGAGCAAACTACGGTGTTGCTTTGGACGGTGACGCCGACCGGCTGCAAATAGTGGACGCTGATGGCCGTTTGTTTAACGGTGATGAAGTGTTGTTTTTAATGGTCAAAGAACGCCTCGCGCGCGGTGAAAAAGTCCCCGGCGCGGTGGGCACTTTAATGACCAACATGGCAGTGGAGTTAGCGCTCAACGCCCAAGGCGTAGCGTTTGTGCGTGCCAAGGTAGGCGACCGCTATGTGCTCGAAGAGCTGGAAAAACGCGGCTGGTTGTTGGGCGGCGAAGGCTCTGGGCACCTGCTGGCGCTGGACAAGCACACTACTGGCGACGGGCTGATCAGCGCTTTGCAGGTGCTGCAAGCCTGCGTGCGCAGCGCAAAAACCATTGCGCAGTTGCTCGGCGAGGTCACGCTGTTTCCGCAAACACTGATCAATGTGCGGCTGCAACCCGGGCAGGACTGGGCTAGCAACACCCGCATGGAGGCGGAGTGTCAGGCGGTCAGCGCCGAGTTAGCCGGCACCGGGCGCTTGCTGATTCGCGCCAGCGGCACCGAGCCGCTGCTGCGCGTGATGGTCGAGGCGCGCGATGCCGTGCAGGCAATGGCCTGCGCTCAGAGAATCGCTGACACGGTTCGGCTGGCCGGGTGACTGTACTGGTGCTTAGTTGCTATTTAATACATAGCATTCTAGGCAATGAATCTGACGGCAATGGCTATGTTTAGCATTAAAACGGCAATTTTTGGCTCTTGACTGAGTTGTGGGCTGGTGCCCCACGGCTTGGCGGAGTCCGGCTTTCAGTGGGCCGCTACAACGTCCAAGCCCGCCCACTGCCCGCCTAAGGACTGGATTAACGCCACAGCAGTGGTTTGCCGGTCGCCCCTAACTTGCAATAAAGTGCGCCGGGCTGACAAGGCAGCAGCCTGCGCTGTTACCACGTCGCTAAAGCCGACTTGCCCAGCGCGGTAGCGGTTCAGCACCTGTTGCTCTACCTGGTCGGCAGCGTCAGAGGCCTGGTGTCGCAGCGCTTGCTGTGTAGCCAAAACCTGGGTAGCGGCTAGCTGGTTTTCGACATCGGCAAAAGCGGCCAGCACGGTTTGGCGGTAACGGGCGACGGCTTGCGAGTGCGCCGCCTGTGCACTGCTCAGCCGCGCACCGGTTGCACCGGCATTAAATACCACCTGCAATGCCGACAAGCCCAGAGCCCATGCCCCGCTACTGGCCGCAAACAGCTCAGCCACGCGGCTTGCACTGGTGTTGGTCGAGGCGGTCAAGTTCAGGCTGGGGTAGTACCCGGCTTTAGCCAAACCAATTTGCCCGTTAGCCGCTGCAACGCGCCGCTCTGCGCTGGCGATGTCGGGCCGGCGCTGGAGCAGGGTGGACGGCAGGCTCAGCGGTATGTCCGGCACCACCGGCTGCCAGGCATCCGGCGGCAGTGGCACGACACTGAAGTGCGCAGGAGCCTGGCCCACCAGCACCGCAATGGCGTGCTCGAGCTGCGCGCGTTGACGGGCCAAGCCCGCTGCATCGGCTTGGGTGTTGGCCAGCTGGGTTTGCGCCTGCAGCACATCGGTTTTAGCGGCAATACCCGCGGTGTAGCGGTTTTGGGTGATCTCTAGCGTGCGCTGGTAGCCTGTTAGGGTACGGGTGAGCAGCGCTTTTTGGGCGTCGACCTGGCGCAGTGACAAGTAGTTGAGCGTCAGCTCGCCCTGTGCAGACAGCTGCGCTGACACCAAGTCGGCTGCGCTGGCTTGCGCACTGGCTTGTGCACTGTCCGCAGCGCTGCTCAAGCGGCCCCACACGTCAGGCTCCCAGCTTGCGCCAATGCCTAGCTGGAAGTTGTCTGCGACCCGGCCCGTTGCGGTGTTGCCGCTGCCGCTGCTGTTTGCGCCGCCTGAAAAGCCGCTACGGTTGCCGCTGCCTTGCAGCGCGATAGACGGCAGCAGCGAGTAGCGCTGTTGCTCAGCGGTGGCGCGGGCTTGGGCATAGGCGGCTACCGCAGCCGCAACATTTTGGTTAGAGACCTCGACTTGCGCTACCAGTGCGTTGAGTTGCGCGTCGCCAAACAGCTGCCACCACGGCCCGCGGTCCAGCGCGTCAGCTGGCGCGGCGGGCACCCAGCCAAGCGCTTGCCTGAACTGGCTAATATCTACTGTACTCGGTCGCTCATAGGCGGGGCCCACTGCACAACCGGTCGCCACAGCGGCCAGCACGAGGGACAAAGTAAGCGCTGTACCGCCAGCAGGCAAGCCGTGTTTCATTGGGAACCTAGGGTGGCATTTTGGGGTTGGGGGCAATAGCCGAAGGTATGCCTTGCGGCTCAGCGTTGGCGCGCGCTGCAGCGGTTGCCAGCGCTTTTTCGTTTGCACCACGACTTCGAAACCGGTCTAGCAACACATACACCACCGGGGTGGTCAGCAGGGTCAGCAGCTGGCTGGCGATGAGCCCGCCAATAATCGCAACGCCCAGCGGCCGACGCAGCTCGGCGCCCTCACCAAAGCCGATGGCCAGCGGCACTGCCCCAAACATTGCGGCTAGGGTGGTCATCAAAATTGGCCGAAAGCGCAGCAAGCAGGCCTGCCGCACAGCGTCAGTGGCCGACAGGCCGTGCGTGCGCTCAGCTTGAAGCGCAAAGTCGATGATCAAAATTGCATTTTTTTTGACAATACCGATCAGCAAAAACACGCCAATCAGCGCAATCACCGAAAACTCCAGTTTGACCAGTAACAGCGCCAGCACCGCTCCGACGCCCGCCGAGGGCAGCGTGGACAGCACCGTGAGCGGGTGGATCAGACTTTCATACAACATGCCCAGCACGATGTAGATGACCACCAACGCCGCCAAAATCAACAGCGGCTGCTCGCCCTGCGACTGCTGTGCGTCTCGCGCTGATCCCGCAAAACTGCCCCGCACATTGACTGGCATTTTGATGTCCGCCTCAGCTTGTTTGACAGCCGCTTCGCCGTCAGCCAGCGTTGCGCCCTCGCTCAGGTTGTAGGACACCGTGGTGGCCAGCTCGCCGTCTTGGTGACTGACCGAGGCGGCAGTTGGAGTTTGGGTGAACTTGGCAATGGCTGACAGCGGCACCATGGCCGCTGGCGCACGGCTCAACACCTGGCCAGTAGCCTGGTCGCGCAGGCCGGGGTTGGCGGCGATGGCCGTGGTGAGCAGCGCGGTCTCTGCTGCCGCGTTGACTGCGCCGGCTGCGGCCGCAGCTGTAGCGGTTGTGGCTCGTGCTGGCACATAGATGTCTTTGAGTGCGTCGGGGCTGCGAATAAAGCGCGGAGCCAGCTCCATGATGACCCGGTACTGGTTCAAGTCGGTATAAATGGTGGCTACCTGGCGCTGCCCAAAGGCGTTGTACAGCGCGTTGTCAACGTCGCGGGCGCTGATGCCCAGCCGCGATGCGGTGTCTTTGTCTACTGTGACGTAGGTTTGCACCCCGTTTTCTTGCTGGTCGGTGTCGATGTCCGTCAGCGCCGACTGTTGGCGCATCTGATCGGCCAGCTTGACAGCCCACAGGCGTAGCGCTGCGCTTGAGTCACTTTTGAGCGTGTATTGGTAGGTGGAGTTGCTTTGCCGCCCGCCGCTGCTGAGGTCTTGTACCGGGTTCAAAAAAAGCCTGATGCCTGTGACCTGCGCCAGCTGGGGCCGCAGCCGGCTAATGACTGCTTGGCCCGACTCGGTGCGCTGGCTGGCCGGCTTGAGGTTGATAAACATGACACCGCCTCCCGCCCGGGAGCCACCGGTAAAGCCCACCACCGTGTCCACCGCTGGGTCCTGACGGATGATGTCAACGAGCTGCTGCAGTTTGCCTTTGACCGCCTGAAACGACATGCTGCGGTCCGCGCTCAAGCCGCCTCGGATGCGCCCAGTGTCTTGCTGCGGAAAAAACCCCTTGGGCGCCAGCGCGAACAAAAACACATTCAATCCCACTACCGCCAGCAACACCAACATGACCAACAGCTTGCTGTCCAGCGCCCAGTCTAGGCTGTTGGCATACGCCCGGTGTAGCCGGTTAAAGCCGTGTTCAAAGGCGCTGCGCAAGCCCTGCAGTCGCGGTGGCGCGGCAGCCTCGCCGCTGGCTTGCGGCTGCAGGAACCAGGCGCACATCATCGGCGTGGTGGTCAGGGAAATGAGCAAGGAAATCACCACTGCGGCCGACAGCGTCACCGCAAACTCCCGGAACAAGCGTCCGGTTTGCCCGCCCATGAACAGCAGCGGAATGAACACCGCTACCAACGACACGCTGATTGCCAACACGGTAAAGCCGACCTCTTTGGCGCCGAGCAGCGCTGCGTCAAAGCGGTTCATGCCGCCTTCAATGTGTCGGCTGGTGTTCTCCAGCACCACGATGGCGTCGTCCACCACAAAACCAGTGGCTACCGTCAGCGCCATCAGGCTCAGGTTGTTCAGGCTAAAGCCCAGCAGGTACATGACGCCGAACGTGCCCAGCAGCGAGACAACCGTGGCTACTGCCGGGATGAGTGTGGCGCGCGCGCTGCGTAAAAAAGCACTGACAACTAGCACCACCAGCGCTATGGACAGCAGCAGCGTGAGCTCAACTTCCAGCAGCGAGGCGCGAATCGAGCTGGTGCTGTCAGACGCGACTTCAAGCAACACGTCGGGCGGGAGTTGGGCCTGCAGCTCGGGCAACAGGGCGCGCACGCCGTCAACCGTGGCAATCACATTAGCGCCTGGCTGGCGCGTGACCAGCACAATTACCGCAGGGCTGCCGTTGAACAAGCCGAGCGTGTTGGTGTTCTCTACCCCATCTACGACCTCGGCTACATCGTCGAGGCGCACTGCTGCGCCATTGCGCATGGCCACAATCAAGCCCTTGTAGTCCACCGCCTTGAGGCCGCCGCTGGCACCCGAATAAATTTGCAGCCGCGTGCCTTTGCCAGCCGAGTCGTCTTCGATCGCGCCGCGCGGGCGATTGGCATTGGCCGCCTGCAGCGCTGCGCGCACGTCCTCCATGCTTACCCCCAGGCGGTTCAGGGCAAACGCCAGCAGCTCGACCCGCACTGCGGGCAGCGAGCCGCCGCCCAGCTCCACGTCGCCAACCCCCGGGACCTGTGCAATTTTTTGTTGCAACACGCTCGACACGTCGTCGTAGATTTGCCCCGGTGAGCGCGTCTTGGAGGTCAGCGCCAAAATGATGACGGGTGCAGCTGCTGGGTTAGCTTTGCGGTAAGTGGGGTTGCTGCGCAGCGTGCTGGGCAAATCAGAACGGGCCGCGCTGATAGCGCTTTGAACTTCGCGTGCCGCCGCGTCAATTTGGCGACTCAGCTCGAACTGCAGGGTGATACGGCTCGAGCCAGTGCTGCTGTTGGACGTGATCTCGTTGACGCCCGCAATCACCGCTAGCCGCCGCTCCAGTGGTGTGGCAACGCTTGACGCCATGTTGTCGGGGCTGGCGCCGGGCAGCGATGCGCTAACCGAGATGACAGGGTAGTCAACCTGCGGCAGCGGTGAGACGGGCAACAAAAAAAACGCGCCAATACCGGCCAGCGCCAGACCGATGGTCAGCAAAACGGTGGCGACGGGGCGGCGAACAAAGGGCTCTGACAGGCTCATTTGTCGCTACCGCTTGTACTTTTGGCCGTAACCAGCAACCGTAACGAAAGCCGAAATAGCGGCGCTGTCAGCCCGCGCGGCGGCGACACCCAGCGCAGCCGGCAGTCCGGTCGAGCTGCTACTAAAACTGTAGCTGCACAGGGTGTTAAACCGGCGGCCAGAGGCATAAAAGGCATAAAAGGCATAAAAGTAGCTAAAAAAGCCATCAAGCGTTGCCTTGTTCACCAGACTTGCTACCAAACCGCTGGCCCAGCCGGTCAAACGCCAGGTAGATCACCGGGGTGGTGAACAGCGTTAGCACTTGGCTGACGATCAGGCCGCCAAAAATCGCCAAGCCCAGCGGCCGCCGCAGCTCTGCGCCTTCGCCGACGCTCAACATCAGTGGCATCGCCGCAAACAGCGCGGCCAAGGTGGTCATCAGGATCGGCCTCAAACGCAGCAGTGCAGCGCGGTGAATGGCCTGCTGCGGGGCCATGCCTTGGCGGCGCTCGGCGTCAATAGCAAAGTCAATCATCATGATGGCGTTTTTCTTGACGATGCCAATCAGCAAAATAATGCCGATGACGCCAACCACCCCAAGGTCTGAGCCGCTAACCATCAGCATCAACAGTGCGCCGACGCCGGCCGACGGCAGGGTGCTCAAAATCGTCAACGGATGAATGTAGCTTTCATACAGCACCCCCAGCACGATGTAGACGCACACAATCGCCGCCAAAATCAGCCACAGCTGGTTAGCCAACGAGGCCTGATAGGCCCCGGCAGCGCCCAAAAACGTCAGGGTGACGCTGGCCGGCAGGCCGATGTCTTGAGCGGCTTGCTGAATGTCGCTTACCGCTTGGCCCAGCGACGCGCCGGGCGCAGTGTCAAAGCCCAGCGTAGTGGCTGGGAATTGCGCCACATGGGTAATTTGCAGCGGCGCGGCACGCTCGGTGATGCTGGCCAGAGCGCTCAGCGGCGCAGTGCCCCCGGTGCCGGTTTTAAGCATCAGCTCGCCGAGCGTGGCCGCAGTGCTCACCTGGCCTGGCATAGCTTCCAAAATGACGCGGAACTGGTTGGTCTCGGTGAAGATGGTCGAGACAATGCGCTGGCCGAAAGCGCTGTACAAGGCGTCGTCAATCGACGCGCTGGAGACCCCTAGGCGCGCGGCGGTGTCGCGGTCCACTTGGATGTACGCCGAGGTACTGCTTGCGCCCGCGTCAGACACCACATGGCGCACGCTGGCCAACTGCGCCACGCGCTGGGTCAGTTTGCCGGCCCACAGCGTGACAGTCGCGGTGTCGGAGCCTTCAAGCGAGGCGCGGTATTGCGTTGGCCCGGTTTGCGCGTCAATGGTCAGCTCTTGCGTCGGCTGCAAGTAAAGCCGTACACCGGGCACCTCGCTGGCGCGGTCTTTTAAGCGGCTCATCGCAGCTTCTTGCGAGGTCGTGCGGTTTTTCTTCAGATTAATCAGCATTCGCCCGGTGTGCAACATGGTGTTGTTCGCCGCGTCTACCCCGGTAAAAGACGACAGTGTGGCGACATCTGGGTCTTGCAGTAGCGCGTGTGCTGTTTGGGCTTGCAGGGCTGACATGCGGGCATATGACACTGACTGCGCCACCTCCAGCCGGGCTTGCAGCTGGCCAGTGTCTTGGGTGGGGAACAGCCCCTTGGGAATCAACACATACAGCAGCACGGTGAGCGCTAAGGTGGCCAAAGCCGCGATCAGCGTCAAGCCCTGATGCTTGAGCACCCAGCACAGCCAGACGTCGTAGCGGCGCACTACCTGGTCAAAAAAACGGTGCAGTTGCGCCGGCTGTGGTGACGCGCCAGAGGCGGGCGCTTTTGTCAGCCAGCGGGCCGACAGCATCGGCACCAGCGTGAGCGAGACCACAGCGGAGATCAAAATGGCGAGGGCCAGCGTCACCGCAAACTCGCGGAACAGGCGGCCCACCACATCGCCCATGAACAGCAGCGGAATCAGCACCGCAACCAGCGAGACGGTCAGCGAGACGATGGTAAAGCCAATTTGCGCTGCACCTTTGAGCGCCGCGGCCATCGGTGCTTCGCCTTGCTCAAGGTAGCGGGAGATGTTTTCAATCATCACGATGGCGTCGTCCACCACAAAGCCAGTGGCAATCGTCAACGCCATCAGGCTCAGGTTGTTCAAGCTGTAGCCCAGCAGGTACATAGCGCCGCAGGTCCCGAGCAGTGAGATCGGCACCGCCAAGCTGGCGATGATGGTAGCCCGCACACTGCCCAAAAACACAAAAATCACCACCACCACCATCACGACGGCCAGCAGCAGCTCGATTTCTACATGCTGCACAGAAGCCCGAATGCCTGTGGTGCGGTCGCTGAGCACCTCCACCTGCAGCGCGGCTGGCAAGTCCGCTACAAGGTCCGGCAGCTGCTGAGTGATGGCGTCCACTGTGGCAATGACGTTGGCCCCCGGCTGGCGCTGCACATTCAAAATGATGGCGGCACGCAAGCTGCGCAGCCCACTGTTGGTGCATGCTTGTTGTGCTGTGGCAGCTGGGCAGGCGTTGCCGCTGAATGCGCCCAGCAGTTTGTTTTCAGCACCGTCCACCACCTGCGCGACGTCGCCTAGGCGAATTGCTGCGCCGTTTCTAAAGGCGACGATCAGGTTTTTGTAGTCGGCAACGGCCAGCAACTGGTCGTTGGAATTAATGGCATAGGCGCGGGTGGGCCCGTCGATGCTTCCCTTTGCTGCGTTGGCGTTGGCCGCTGTGATGGCTGTGCGCAAGCTGTCCAGCGCCAAACCGTTGGCGGCCAGCGCCCGCGTGTCAGCTTGGATACGTACCGCCGGACGCTGCCCGCCGCTCAGTGACACCAACCCGACGCCGTTGACTTGGCTGATTTTCAGCGCCAGCCGGGTGCTGACCAGGTTTTGTACCTCGGTCAGCGGCAGGCTGTCGGAGGTGACAGCGAGGCTGAAGACTGGCGCATCGGCTGGGTTGACTTTGGCATACACCGGCGGGGCTGGCAGGTCAGCGGGCAGCAGCGAGGCCGCAGCATTGATGGCCGCTTGCACCTGCTGCTCGGCAATGTCAATGGCCAGTCCCAGGCCAAACTGCAAGGTAACGATGGACACGCCGCTAGCGCTGGTCGAAGCCATACGGGCAAGGCCTGCCATCTGGCCTAGCTGACGCTCTAGCGGCGCGGTGACGGTTTGGGCCATGACCTCGGGACTGGCGCCGGGGTACAGCGTTTGCACCTGAATGGTGGGGTAGTCCACTTGCGGCAGTGCTGACAGCGGCAAAAATTTGAACCCCACCAAGCCAGCCAGCACAATTGCCACCATCAGCAATGAGGTAGCTACTGGCCGCAAAATAAACGGCCGTGATGGCCCCCCAGACATCGGCACACCGGAGCCCATAGGCTCGATGGGCTCGATGGGCTTGAGGCGGTCAACGCGCTCAACCGCGCCGCTCGAAGCGCTGGCCGCGCTGGCCGCGTTGGGCGTGTTCATGGCGCACTGGCGGGCTTGGCGGCGGGTGCATCTGTTTTGGCCAGAGTGCCCGCCGGCGCGGCGTCCACCGCACTGCTTGGCCCGCCTTCGCGGCGCTGCGGTCGGCCCGGCCTGGGCGCGGCGCTACCACCACCGCCAAGCACCTCACTAGAAGCACCGCCGCTGGCCGCACTGGTATTGCCAGCGGGCGGGCTTGGCCTGCGCGCACCACGCGGCGTATCACCCGGTAACACCACGCTGGCACCGTCTTTCAGGCGGTCGGCTCCCTCGGTAATGATGGTTTCACCGGCCTGCAGGCCCTGCGTCACTACGACTTTATCGACCGCTGCTTGCCCGCTTTTGACCGGCCGCAGCGACACCGTGCGGGCCGCCGTGTTCACCACATAGACAAAATTACCGTTATCGCCATAGCGCAGGGCGGTGACAGGGATCGTGACCGCATTTTCAATGGTGCTGAGCAGCACCCGCACGTTGACGAACTGGCTTGGAAACAGGCTCAAGTCGGCGTTGGCAAAACGGGCCTTGGCTTTGACGGTGCCGGTGGTGGTGTCCACTTGGTTGTCTAGCGACGACAGTCTGCCTACGCCCAAGGTGACGGCGCGCGTACGGTCGAGCACGGTAACTTTCAGCGTGTTGCCAGCCGCTGCAGCCGAAGATTGTTGCATTGCCATCAAAGACTGCTGCAAATCGCCTGCGCGGTCTTGCGGTACTGAAAAAACCACGTCTATTGGCAAGAGCTGGGTAATCAGCGCCAGGCCGTTGGGGTCACTGCTGCTCACCACGTTGCCGACATCTACTAAGCGCAAACCGACCCGGCCGCTGACCGGCGCGGTGATGCGGCTGTAGCCTAAGTTGAGCTTGGCCACGCCTTCATTGGCGCGGTCAATCATCACTGTGCCTTCGAGTTGCTTGACTAGCGCGGCCTGGGTGTCCACCTCTTGGCGTGCAATTGAGTCCTGGTCGAGCAGCGTGTTGAATCGGCTCAGCGTGACGCGCGCACTGCTCAACTGCGCTTCATCGCGTTGGCGTTGTCCGGCGGCCTGCTGCAGCGCCAACTGGAACTGGCGCGGCTCGATGGTGGCCAACAAGTCACCGGCGCGCACCATCTGGCCTTCGCTAAACAGCACTTTTTGCAGCACACCGGACACCTGCGGACGTACCCGCACGCTGGCCTGTGGAGTGACGGTGCCCAGCGCGTCCAGCGTGACGGGCATGTCAGCTTTTTCAGCCTGTGCTGTGCCCACAGTAACGCCGCTGCGTCCGCTGCCGCCAAGGCTACCGCTGCCCAGTGCCGCAGGCGTACCGCCAGCAGCGGGCCTGGGCATGTCCTTGGCCGGGCGGGTAAGCACCCAAGCTAGCGAGCCGGTGGCGGCCAACACCATAACAGCAGCAACAGCGCCAAGGACGCGGGAGCGACGGCTCAAACGGCGGCGCGGCGGCAGGCTGACGCCCGGGGTGGGCTTGTTATTGGTGGGTTCCATGACCTGTTCTGTTCGACTTGCGATGTCCGTCGGTCCGCGGCGCAGAGTTTCGGGCGCAGCGAATTATCACTGGGGGCTAAAAGCCGGTGGTTT
>JAYULP010000141.1:0-2145 GCA_043763445.1 Polaromonas sp. | reverse complement strand
GTGACGGCTGCGCAGGGTGCGGCATTGCAAACTGCTGTGGTCACCAGCTTGACTACGGCGCAGCTCGCTAAGCTGCCGCTGGCAGCGTGGGGCGGCTTTACGCCAGCGCACCTGACCACGGGCCAAATCAAACTGCTGACACCAGCGCAACTCGGCGCGTTGTCACCAACGTGCATTGGCGGGCTGAGCACAGACCAAGTCAAGGCCATTACTGCTGTTGCGATTGACGGCTTGACTGCTGCGCAAGTAGCGAGCCTGAATCTAAACAATATTGCCGTGCTAACGCCAGTGCAATTCGGCGCCTTGCGCGATCTAGCTGTTGCGGGGTTAACAAGTACCCAGATATCGAGCTTGTCTGGGGCAGTGTTTACATCCCTGAGTGTAGCCAAGCTGATGCAGTTCTCTGACGCTCAGCTCAAAGGCGTGACGGCTGCGCAGGGTGCGGCATTGCAAACTGCTGTGGTCACTAGCTTGACTACGGCGCAGCTCGCTAAGCTGCCGCTGGCAGCGTGGGGCGGCTTCACGCCAGCACACCTGACCACGGGCCAATTCGCAGCAATAACGGTAGACCAGCTAGGCAGCTTATCGACGGGCTGTATCTACAATTTAGGTACACCACAGATCCAGGCCATCAAAAAAGACGCGATCAAAGGGCTGACAAGCTCGCAGGTCGAGAGCATCAGGCTAGACAATATTGCTGCGCTGACTGCGGAGCAAGTAAGCGGGATCAACCAAAACAGTTTTACTCTGGCGCAGCTTCCTGCGCTGTCACTGAACGCTGTTGCAGGGCTAAGCGCTGCTAATATAATTTGGCGGCTGACACTTAACTATATGGGGCTGAGCACGCAGCAAGTAGGCAGGCTGTCCACTGCGGTTTTTGCAGCGTTAGGTGCAACGCAGCTGATGCAGTTCTCTGACGCTCAGCTCCCGGGCGTGACGGCTGCGCAGGGTGCGGCATTGCAAACCGCTGTGGTCACCAGCTTGAACACGGCGCAGCTCGCTAGGCTGTCGCTGGCAGCGTGGGGCGGCTTTACGCCAGCGCACCTGACCACGGGCCAATTTGAACTCCTGACACCAGCGCAACTCGGCGCGTTGTCACTAGCGTGCATTGGCGGGCTGAGCACAGACCAAGTCAAGGCCATTACTGCCGCTGCGATTGACGGCTTGACTGCGGCGCAAGCAGCGAACCTGAGTCCAAACAACATTGCCGTGCTAACACCAGCGCAACTCGGTGCGCTGTCACCAGCGTGCATTGGCGAGTTGAGCGCAGACCAAGTCAAGGCCATTACTGTAGCTGCGATTGACGGCTTGACTGCTGCGCAAGCAACGAGCCTGAAAGTAAGCAATATTGCAGTGTTGATGCCGCTACAGTTTAGAGCATTGCGCTACGTAGCCGTTGAGGGATTGACGCCGGCCCAGGTATCGAGCTTGTCGGGGGCAGTGTTTGCGTCTTTGGCTGTAGGCAAGCTAATGCAGTTTTCTGATATTCAGCTCCAGGGCGTGACTGTCGCGCAGGGCGCGGCGCTGCAAACCGCTGTGGTCACCAACTGGACTACGGCGCAGCTCGCCAGGCTGCCGCTGGCAGCGTGGGGCGGCTTTACGCCAGCGCATCTGACCACGGGCCAATTCGCAGCAATAACGGCAGACCAGCTGGGCAGCTTATCTACAACCTGTATTAACAATTTAGCCACATCACAGGTCCAGGCCATTACAAAAGACGCGATCAAAGGGCTGACAAGCTCGCAGATCGAGAGCATCAGGCTAGACAATATTGCTGCGCTGACTGCAGACCAAGTAAGCGGGATCAACCAAAATGGTTTCACCTTGGCGCAGCTTCCCGAGTTGTCACTGAACGCTGTTGCGGTGCTAAGCGCTGCCAGCATAGCCTGGCGGCTAGACTCTTACCAAATGACGCTGAATGCGCAGCAAGTAGGCAGGCTGTCCGCTGCGGTTTTTGCAGCGTTAGGTGCAACGCAGCTAATGCAGTTTTCTGACGCTCAGCTCAAAGGCGTGACGGCTGTGCAGGGTGCGGCATTGCAAACTGCTGTGGTCACCAGCTTGACTACGGCGCAGCTCGCCAGGCTGCCGCTGGCAGCGTGGGGCGGCTTTACGCCAGCGCACCTGACCACGGGCCAATTTGAACTC
>JAYULP010000140.1:0-5308 GCA_043763445.1 Polaromonas sp. | reverse complement strand
GTTGTCTTTACTGCCTGAGTTGCTATGAAAAAGATAACTGGCCTATACCCCGTCAAACGACGGGTGTACCACCTACTTTTTGACGCAGTCTGCGTAGTATCGCGCCTTGCCCTTTGTGTCTGCCTGCTCGACCAAGCCGTGGATGTCAGTTTCAAATCCAGGACACTGCGCGTTGAATTCGCGAGCGAATTTCAAGTAGTCCACGATTTTTTTGTTGAACACTTCTCCCGGAATCAGCAGCGGAATGCCCGGCGGATAGGGTGTTACCAAGCCCACTGTGATGCGACCTTCAAGATGGTCAATTTCTACCCGCTCAGTGGTGCGGTGCGCAATGTTGGCGTAAGCGTCGCTCGGTTTCAAGGCCGCTTCAAGATCGCTTTGGTAGACCTCTGTGGTGAGTCTGGCGATGTCGTACTTGGCATACAACATGTGAATGTGCTGGCACAAGTCTGCTAGCCCCATACGCTCGTATTTGGGAAACTTTTGGCAAAACTCCGGCAATATGCGTGACATAGCAGCGTTTTTGTCGTAATCGTCTTTGAACTGCTGCAACGCTGTCAACAATGTGTTCCAGCGGCCTTTGGTAATGCCGATGGTGAACATAATGAAAAAGCTGTAGAGCCCAGTCTTTTCAACAATCACCCCGTGCTCGGCTAAAAACTTAGTCACGATACTGGCGGGAATGCCTGTTTTGGCAAACTTGCCATTGAGGTCAAGTCCGGGCGTGACGATGGTTGACTTGATGGGGTCCAGCATATTGAAACCAGTGGCCATCTGGCCAAAGCCGTGCCAATTGTTGGCGCCATTTTTGGCAGTTTTGGCACTGCGCGACTCCCCTTTGATGATCCAGTCCTTGGCCTCGCCAATGCCTTCGTCTACCAGCGCGTCAGGCCCCCAAACCTTGAACCACCAATCGGCGCCGTACTCGTCGTCAATTTTGCGCATCGCACGGCGGAAGTCGAGCGCCTCAGCAATGCTTTCTTCAACCAGCGCTGTGCCGCCCGGTGGGTCCATCATTGCCGCTGCCACGTCGCAGCTGGCAATGATGCTGTACTGGGGCGAGGTGGAGGTGTGCATCAAGTAAGCCTCGTTGAACAAGTGCCGGTCGAGCTTGACGTTTTGCGAATCCTGCACCAACACATGGCTGGCCTGGCTGATGCCAGCAAGTAATTTGTGGATAGACTGGGTGGCGTATACCACTGCATTTTTTGGCCGCACCCGGTTTTTGCCCATGGAGTGGTAGCTGCCATAAAACGGATGGAAAGCGGCATGCGGCAACCAAGCTTCGTCAAAATGCAGGTTGTCAATGTAGCCGTCCAGCATGCCTTTGATGGTTTCAGTGTTGTATAAAACGCCGTCGTAAGTAGACTGCGTCAATGTCATGACACGCGGCTTGACGGTATTGGGATCGACCCCTTTGAGCAAAGGGTTGGCCGCGATCTTGGCGCGGATCGCGTCGGGCTCAAATTCGCTTTGTGGAATTGGCCCGATGATGCCAAAGTGGTTACGTGTGGGCTTTAAAAAAACCGGAATCGCACCCGTCATGATGATGGCGTGCAAAACCGACTTGTGACAATTGCGGTCTACAACGACTACATCGCCAGGCGCGACGGTGTGGTGCCACACCATTTTGTTGGAAGTTGACGTTCCGTTGGTCACAAAAAAGCAGTGATCCGCATTAAAAATGCGTGCGGCATTACGCTCGCTCGCCCCTATGGCGCCATCATGGTCCAGCAACTGACCTAGCTCCTCTACTGCGTTGCAAACGTCAGCCCGGAGCATGTTTTCACCAAAAAACTGGTGGAACATTTGACCTACCGGACTTTTCAAAAACGCCACGCCGCCCGAGTGCCCCGGACAGTGCCATGAGTACGAGCCATCTTCTGCATAATCGAGCAACGCCTTAAAAAACGGCGGCTGCACGCCCTCTAGGTAGCTTTTGGCTTCACGCAAAATGTGACGAGCCACGAACTCCGGCGTGTCCTCAAACATGTGAATAAAGCCATGCAATTCTCGCAAAATGTCGTTGGGAATGTGCCGAGATGTTTTTGTCTCACCATAAACGTAAATCGGTACATCTAAGTTTTTTCGCCGCACTTGCACAATGAAATTTCGCAGATTTAGCACAGCCGGATCCAAGTCAGGGCCCGGTGTGAATTCTTCGTCGTCAATCGACAATATGAACGCGCTGGCTCGGCTTTGCTGTTGGGCAAACTGCGACAAGTCACCGTAGCTGGTCACACCAAGCACCTCGAACCCTTCGCTTTCTATAGCCTGTGCCAGTGCGCGAATGCCCAGTCCAGACGTGTTTTCAGACCGAAAGTCTTCGTCGATGATGACGATGGGGAAACGAAATTTCATGGCGTGGTCAAAAATAAATAGTGGAGGCAGGCAACGCATCAACAGCGCGGCACGCAACTTGTGCAAAAGGTGCGCCAGTGTAAGGAAATATTGTGTCTTTTGACGTCCACAATCCAGTCGATGCCGCAGAATTTGCGGGTATGCCAACAACAAGGAGGCCGCCATGAGCGAGACGATTTTTTGGTGCTTGCTCGCCGGAGGTGTCGTTGCAGTTGAGCTGTTGACCGGGACATTTTATTTGCTGATGATTGCCGCAGGGCTTGCAGCAGCGGCGATTGCCGCGCTGCTTGGACTGACGTTGACGCTGCAACTGCTGCTAGCCGCAGCCGTTGGTGGCGCCTGCGTGGTGGCATGGCACCTGCTTGCCGGTCGCCGTGCGGTGCCCGCTAACGCTAACCGTGACGTAAACCTGGACATTGGTGCCACGGTGACTGTGGCCCAGTGGAGTAGTGATGGCACTGCCCGGATAAAATTTCGCGGGGCTAACTGGACAGCGATTGCGGCACTCCCAACAGACTTAGCGTTCACCGGACAATTTAAGATCGTAGAGCTGCAGGGAAGTCGCCTGGTATTGTCAAAAATTTAAACTCAAACAACAAAAAAACAGTCTGTGCAATTGACTGCGAGCCGTGGCAATACGGACTGAGGCAGGTACCAGCGCGGCGCTGCGCTGCTTGCTACTGGCGGTGCCGTTGGCTGCAAAAAGCGCTCGGCAGATTATTTCGCTTCACGTCATCACCACCGCTGTCACAACAAGAACAACAACATCGCCGAGGTAATGCGGACCATCTTTGATAACTTGACACTGCACTCCATAACTACTTAAGGACTGATCATGGGATTTGAAATTGCACTGGTTGTTTTGTTTATTGTTGGTATTTTCATTGTGCGCAGCACCAAGGTGGTGCCGCAGCAAAACGCTTGGGTTGTTGAGCGGCTGGGGAAATTCCACGAAACTTTGACCCCCGGCTTGAACTTTCTGGTGCCATTTATTGACCGCGTGGCCTACAAACACAGCCTGAAAGAAATTCCGCTAGATGTGCCCAGTCAGGTCTGTATCACAAGGGACAACACGCAGCTCCAAGTTGACGGTATTTTGTACTTCCAGGTCACAGACCCGATGCGTGCCAGCTATGGCTCATCAAACTACATCGTGGCTGTAACCCAGCTGGCACAAACTTCCCTACGCTCAGTCATCGGCAAACTTGAACTTGACAAGACGTTCGAGGAGCGCGACATCATCAACGCGCATGTTGTAGCGGCCATTGACGAGGCGGCTTTGAACTGGGGTGTCAAGGTGCTGCGCTACGAAATCAAAGACCTGATGCCACCTAAAGAAATTTTGCACGCTATGCAGTCGCAAATTACAGCAGAGCGTGAAAAACGCGCCTTAATCGCAGCCTCTGAGGGCCGAAGACAAGAACAGATCAATATTGCGACGGGCGAAAGAGAGGCTTTTATTGCGCGCTCAGAGGGTGCGAAGCTCGCTGCAATCAACAATGCGCAGGGCGAAGCTGCGTCGATCCTAGCTGTGGCTAACGCGAGTGCCAAAGCGATAGAACTGGTAGCAGCAGCCATCATGCAGCCCGGCGGCGAACAGGCCGTGCAGCTCAAAGTCGCGCAGAAAGCTGTCGAGGCCTATGCAAACGTGGCGGCACACGCTACCACCACGTTGATCGTGCCAAGTAACATGACTGAGGTCTCCGCATTGATCGCGTCCGCCATGAAAATGGTACAGATAGGCTCGCGGCAGTGAAACCCCACCGGTGATTACGCAATTGACGCTGATCACGCCAGACCCGTTTGTTCATTACTTACTCAGGACTTTTACTTGCTGATGGACTCCAAAAATATACTGGGTACCGACTTGGTTCCTTGCTCTTATGAGCCACTTACGGGTTATTTTCGCGATGGCTGCTGCAACACAGACGCAACCGACCAAGGATCGCACTTAGTGTGCGCTCGAGTCACAGCAGAGTTTTTGGCGTTTTCTGTTGCCAAAGGCAACGACCTAGTCACCCCGCGACCCAACCACCGATTTCGCGGACTCAAGCCTGGCGACCGTTGGTGTCTGTGCGTGAACCGCTGGCGTGAAGCCCTTGCAGCGGGAGTGGCCCCGCCAATTGTTTTGGAGTCGACCCATGCAAACGCGTTGGCCACCGTCAGCCTTGATGAGCTGAAAAGGCACCAGTTTTCTGGCGCTTAACAGCCGTTGTCCTCGGCTGTAAATACATACGCAGTGCGTCCGACTCTGTGCAGGCGCACTGCTATACTGCAAAGCGGCGTGGAAGGGTGGATGAGCGGTTTAAGTCATACGCCTGGAAAGCGTACGTGGGGTTAAACCCACCGCGGGTTCGAATCCCGCCCCTTCCGCCAACTTAATACAAGTCCTTGATTTATAAGGACTTTTCTTACCGGGTCGATCTGAGTTCGAAGTTGTTAGTCCAACAACATCCAACTACTGCATCGAACCATGCATCCAGAAAATCAACCGAACCCGATAAAAAGCGGTTCTATCGATGGTGAGAATCACCCATCATCGATCAACACGGAGTGTCTATCCAGCCCATTTGGGGAGATTGACCTTGCTCATTCCAGCTCGGCGCCGGGAATCGGGGTCGGGGCAAAACTGTGGCAACCACGCCAGCACTCCAGGCATCTTTTCAAGAGTGCCAATGGAACTTGGTACTTCCGCCTGGCTGTTCCAGCAGCGATTCGAGCCCAACATCCTGAATTACCAAGGGAGTTGAAGCGCTCAACTGAAACGGCTAATAAGCGCGTTGCAGAGGCCCGCGCTCGAGAAATGTGCATAGAATTCTCAAACAGGTACACAACTGGGGTTTCTATTCCGACACCTGATTTAATTTCGAACGAGTCGTTTGCCATCGTCTACAACAACGGCAATTTGGGACTCAAGGATTTCCACGGTGCATCACCTGCAACACTG
>JAYULP010000139.1:0-26580 GCA_043763445.1 Polaromonas sp. | reverse complement strand
TGCTCATCAGTCTGCTTGCTTGCGCAAAAACGCCGGAATTTCAAAATCGTCCATCCCACCCGACGCCAGCGCGTCAACCTTGGCAGCGGCCTGCGTGCGGTTGGTGCGCCACACGCTGGGCACACTGAGGTTGCCGTAGTCGGTTTGGGCCGAACCCATGCCGGCGTGACTGCCGTGCAACACATGACCGCCCGCGTTCAACGTGGGCACATGAAACGGCATGTTGTCGGTGCCTGTGCGCAGCACCTGCAGCGGCGGCGCAACGCGGCGAGCGACTTGGCGGCTCAGGCCAGTGGCGACCACGGTGACACGGATCTCGTCGCCCAACGCATCGTCGTAGGCGGTACCATAAATCACATGGGCATCAGGCGACGCATAGGCGCGAATAGTGTTCATCGCCAACTTGGACTCGCTCAATTTGAGGGAACCTTTAGCCGCTGTGATCAGCACCAGCACGCCTTTGGCGCCCGACAAGTCAATGCCTTCGAGCAACGGGCACGCTACAGCTTGCTCAGCCGCCAAGCGGGCGCGGTCAGGGCCGTTGGCCTTGGCGGTGCCCATCATGGCTTTGCCGGGCTCGCCCATCACGGTACGCACGTCTTCAAAGTCGACGTTGACATGGCCCGGCACATTAATGATCTCGGCAATGCCACCGACCGCATTTTTCAGCACGTCGTTGGCATGGGCAAAGGCTTCATCTTGGGTCACGTCGTCGCCCAGTACTTCCAGCAGCTTTTCGTTCAGCACCACAATCAGGGAGTCCACATTGGCTTCCAATTCGGCCAAGCCAAGGTCAGCGTTTGTCATGCGGCGACCGCCTTCAAAGTCAAACGGCTTGGTGACCACGCCAACCGTCAGGATGCCCATTTCCTTGGCCACGCGGGCGATGACTGGCGCGGCACCCGTGCCAGTGCCACCGCCCATGCCGGCGGTAATGAACAGCATATGCGCCCCGGCAATCGCTGCACGGATGTCGTCCACCGCCAGCTCGGCGGCATCGCGGCCTTTGTCGGGCTTGCTGCCTGCGCCCAAGCCGCTGTTGCCCAACTGGATAGTTTTGTGTGCATTGCCGCGGCCCAAGGCCTGCGCGTCGGTGTTGGCGCAAATGAATTCCACGCCTTGCACGCCACAGTCGATCATGTGGCCCACCGCATTACCACCGCCACCACCAACGCCAATAACCTTGATTTGTGTGCCTTGGTTGAATTCTTCAATTTCCATCATTTCGATGCTCATGGTGAGCCTCCTGTTTGTGCGTTAAATAAGGCGTTAAGTAAAAAAAGAGCTAAAAAAAAGAACACCATCGTTACCGGCGGCGTCATGCAGGTGGGTCTGCGCTGCCGGCGGGACGAATGTCCACCAGAGTTAAAAAAAAGAGCTGCGTTTTTTTCATTTGGACACCTTTAAAAGTTACCAACAAACCAGTCTTTCACCCGCCCAAAAGCGTTTTGCATGCTGCCTGCTTTTTGGGCCACCTTGTAGCCCCGCAGGCGTGCAAAGCGGGCTTCTTCAAGCAAACCCATTACCGTAGCGGCTCGGGCCTGTGCCACCATATCGGACAACGCGCTGTTGTAGCGCGGCAAGCCGCGCCGCACCGGTTTGAGGAAAATATCTTCCCCTAACTCGACCATGCCGGGCATCACAGCGCTGCCACCGGTAATGACAATGCCGGACGACAACACTTCTTCGTAGCCGGACTCGCGGATAGCCTGCTGTACCAGTACAAAAATCTCCTCCACCCGCGGCTCAATCACGCCTGCCAACGCCTGCTGACTGAGCATGCGGGGGCTACGGTCGCCCAGGCCGGGAACTTCGACCTGAGCATTGGGGTCGGCGAGCAGCTGCTTGGCGTAGCCGTTCATGACCTTGATGTCTTCCGCATCCTTTGTTGGGGTGCGCAGCGCCATCGCGATGTCACTGGTGATCAAGTCGCCGGCAATTGGAATAACTGCGGTGTGGCGAATAGCACCACCGGCGAAAATTGCCACATCGGTTGTGCCTGCACCAATATCGACCAACGCTACGCCCAAGTCCCGCTCGTCTTGCGTCAATACCGCCATGCTGGACGCCAGTGGATTTAGCATCAGCTGGTCAACTTCAAGGCCACAGCGGCGCACACATTTGACGATGTTTTCAGCAGCGCTTTGCGCGCCGGTGACGATGTGTACCTTGGCTTCCAAGCGAATACCGCTCATGCCAATGGGCTCGCGGACGTCCTGGCCGTCAATGACGAACTCCTGCGCTTCTACCAGCAGCAAACGCTGGTCGGTCGAAATGTTGATGGCCTTGGCCGTCTCAATCACCCGGGAAATATCAGCCTGGCTGACTTCTTTGTCTTTGATTGCCACCATGCCGCTGGAGTTGATACCGCGAATATGGCTGCCGGTAATGCCGGTGTAGACCCGCGCAATTTTGCAGTCAGCCATCAGCTCGGCTTCTTTGAGGGCCTGCTGGATACTTTGCACCGTAGCGTCAATATTGACCACCACGCCGCGCTTGAGCCCGTTGCTCGCTGCAACGCCTAGCCCGGCTAGCTTGAGCTCGCCACCGGCCAGCACCTCGGCCACCACCACCATCACTTTGGAGGTGCCGATGTCCAAACCGACGACAAGGTCTTTGTATTCTTTGGCCATGCGCTTACCTTTTGACTTTTTTGTTTTTAAGTTCGGCCGCAGTCACCGTGGTGATGCCCTGGAGCTTGATGGCGTAACCTGTTGCGTAGCGCAGGTCTGCGGACTCCAGCGCACGGCTGTAGCGCGACGACACCTGGGTGAAGGTCGCAATAAAGCGATGCGTGCGCGCCTGAATGTCATCGAGCGAGCCATGCCCCATGTTGACCACAGCACCGCTGTCGAGCTGCGCCCGCCAGCTACCCTGATTGGTCAGCTCCAAAGCGTCCAACACGGTGTCGATTTGCTCGTACAACGGGGCCAAGCGCTGCCAGGCTTGCAACAACAGCGCGGCTTGACCCGCCGGGCCAGTCAGCAGCGGCAGGCTCTGTGCATCGGCGTCGCCTTGGCTGACCTCGAACACCTCGCCGAAGGTGTTGACAAGAAAAGCGTCGCCCGGTGCACCCCAACGCGCGGCCGGTTTGTGCTCTTGCAGCACCACCTTCAGGCTACTGGGGAATTCACGCTGCACCGAAGCCTTGCGCACCCAGGGCACCGCCTCGAACGCGGCGCGCGTGTGGGCCATGTCCACTGTAAAAAAATTACCGTTAAGGTGCGGCATCACATTGGCGCGCAAGGTCGCTGCGCTGTTGCGGGCGACCTCGCCCTCAACCCGGATGGCATGCAGCTTGAATGACGGCAGGCGTGCGGCCCACATAGCCGCAGCGATTAGCACCATCACCGCTGACACACCGAGCAGCAAAGCGGCCGCGTTGTTCATGCGTTGTGCGTGGGTCGGCTCTGAGCTCGCCAGCGGCTGGGCACGCCTGCTCGAGCGCTGTAGCCGGCTCATGCGGCCACAACCGGTGGGTTAAAGCCAGCGGGCATGGCTGGGCGCTGATGGTCCAGCGCGGCGCATCGCAGCACCTCGATGCACAGGTCCTCATACGAAATACCGGCGGCGCGGGCCGACATAGGCACTAGCGAGTGGCCCGTCATGCCGGGCGAGGTGTTGATCTCCAGCAGATAAGGCTGGCGCGTGGCCTTGTCGATCATCACGTCAGCGCGGGCCCAACCTCGGCAGTTCAACAGCTTGTACATCTGCAGCACCAACTTTTGGATGGCTGCCTCCTCGCCGTCTGGCAAGCCGCTCGGCACGATGTATTGCGTGGTGTCAGTAAAGTATTTGTTTTGATAGTCGTAATTGCCGCCAGGCGCGCAAATACGAATGACTGGCAGAGCGCGAGCATCGGCGCTGCTGCCTAGCACCGGGCAGGTCACTTCATCGCCACTGATGAACTGTTCACACAAAATGTCAGCGTCCAACAAGCTAGCTTGCAGTACTGCCGCGGCCATGCCCGCACGGTCAACCACCTTGCTTAAACCGAGGGACGAGCCTTCACGGGCTGGCTTGACGATCAGCGGCAAACCGAGCGCGTCTGGCACTGCATGCACATCAGCGTCAGTAAACACACCACGGCGCAGCAGCACAAAGTTGGGTGTGGGCAGGTTTTCCGCCAGCAGCACGCGCTTGGTCATCACCTTGTCAATGGCCATACTGGACGACATGACGCCAGAGCCGGTGTAGGCAATGCCCAACAATTCCAGCGCGCCTTGCACGGTGCCGTCCTCGCCAAATCGGCCGTGCAGCGCAATAAAGCATCGCGTAAAACCTTCTGTCTTCAACTCGCTCAGTTGGCGCTGGGCCGGGTCGAACGCATACGCGTCTACGCCCTTGGTGCGCAGGGCCTGGAGCACGCCAGCGCCGGACATCAGCGAGACCTCGCGCTCAGCGGACAAGCCACCCATCAGCACAGCAACTTTGCCGAAACCCATATCATTTGCAGTCACAGCCCAAGCTCCGCTTGTCCAAACTGCTCTTTTATTTGTAGCATATCCACCAGCTTTTGAGGCACGCTACCAATTGAGCCTGCCCCCATGCACAGCACCACGTCGCCGGCTTGGGCGTTGTCAATGATGGTTTGCGCCAGGCTGTCGATGTCACCCACAAACAGCGGCTCTACCTTGCCGGCTACCCGTAGCGCACGCGCCAGCGAACGGCCATCGGCTGCAACAATCGGCGGCTCGCCAGCGGCATAGACCTCGGCCAGCCAGACCG
This sequence comes from Polaromonas sp., assembly GCA_043763445.1. GTDB lineage: Bacteria > Pseudomonadota > Gammaproteobacteria > Burkholderiales > Burkholderiaceae_C > Polaromonas. Next base: position 21,852 of record JAYULP010000139.1, on the reverse strand, counting down.
CGTCGGCCTGACCCATTACTTTGACGAAGTCTTCAAAGCAGTCGCGCGTGCGGCTGTAGCGGTGGGGCTGAAACGCCAACACTAGCCGGCGACCGGGAAAAGCACCGCGCGCTGCTGCCAAGGTGGCGGCCACTTCGACCGGATGGTGGCCGTAGTCTTCAATCACGGTGAAGTGCGCTCTGACAACACCGGTCGGCGTGACCGGCAGGTCGCCGTAGCTTTGAAAGCGTCGGCCCACGCCTTTGAAGTCGGCCAGCGCCTGCTGCACCGCTGCATCTGGCACATTAAGCTCGACTGCAATCGCGATGGCTGACAACGCATTGAGCACGTTGTGCTCTCCCGCCAGGTTCAGCACGATGTCCAGGTCTGGCAGCACCACGCCATTGCGTCGCTGGGCGGTGAAGTGCATTTGCTGGCCCACAGCACGCACGTTGACCGCACGAACCTGGGCATCTGCATTAAAACCATAGCTGGTGATCGGGCAAGTCACCAGCGGGATGATCTCGCGCACTGCGGCATCGTCGGTACACAGCACCGCCGTGCCATAAAACGGCATGCGGTGCAAAAAGTCAACAAAGGCTTTTTTCAAGTTGCCAAAGTCATGACCATAGGTTTCCATGTGGTCCGCGTCGATGTTGGTGACCACCGCCATCACCGGAAGCAGGTTCAGGAACGAGGCGTCCGACTCATCGGCCTCCACCACAATGTAGTCGCCAGAGCCCAACTTGGCGTTGGCACCGGCAGCATTGAGCTTGCCGCCAATGACAAAGGTCGGGTCCAGCCCACCGGCGTACAGCACGCTGGCCACCAGACTGGTCGTGGTGGTTTTACCGTGCGTGCCGGCAATCGCAATACCTTGTTTAAGGCGCATAAGCTCAGCGAGCATGAGCGCACGCGGCACCACCGGAATACGCTTGTCACGCGCCGCCAGCACTTCCGGGTTGTCCGCTTTGACAGCCGTCGAGGTGACAACCGCATCGACCGTCGCTAGGTTTTGCGCTGCATGGCCCACAAAAGTTTGAATGCCCATGCCAGCCAAGCGGCGCAGGGTGGTGCTGTCGGCCAGGTCTGAGCCAGAAATAACATAACCCAGGTTGTGCAACACCTCGGCAATGCCGGACATGCCTGCGCCGCCTAGGCCGATGAAGTGAATGTGTTTTATGGCGTGTTTCATGGTGTTGTGCGGGCAGTGCTTCAAGCGACCAAAGCGTTGCACGCATCGACCATCTGCTGGGTAGCCTGCGTTTTTTGCATACTTTTGGCGGCTAGCCCAAGCGTTAGCAGTTGTTCGCGCTTCGTTTTTTGTAGCAAGTCTGCTAGGTTTTGTGCAGTCAAGTCACGCTGGGCTATCAACCAGCCCGCGCCTTGCGAGGCTAAAAAGCGTGCGTTGTGGGTTTGATGGTCGTCTGCAGCGGATGGAAGCGGCACAAACAACGCAGCCGCGCCGACCGCCGCAATTTCAGCGACGGTGCTGGCCCCTGCCCGGCAGACAATCAGGTCCGCCTCAGCGAAGGCCTGCGCGGTATCGTCGATGAACGGCGTCAGCTCGGCCACAACGCCGGCCGCCGCATAACTGGTCTGCAGCGCTTGCAATTGCAGCGCTCCGCTTTGGTGGATGACGTGGGGACGGCTCGCCGCAGGAATCAAGGCCAAAGCGCGCGGCACCAGCTCATTGAGGGCTTTGGCTCCAAGGCTGCCGCCCACCACTAGCAGCCTCAGCGGCCCAGTGCGGTCAGCAAAGCGTTCGACCGGACCGCGCTGCTGCGTAAACGCTTGGCGCAGCGGGTTGCCGACACACTCGGCGGCTTTGAGCACATGGGGAAACGCAGTGAACACCTTATCTGCCACGCGAGCTAGCACCTTGTTAGCTAGGCCCGCCACTGAATTTTGCTCATGCAGCACCAGTGGCTTGCCAAGTAACACCGCCATCATGCCCGCTGGAAAACTGATGTATCCACCCAAGCCCACGACCACGTCCGGCTTGACACGGCGAATGATCTGAAGGCTTTGCCAAAACGCTCTGAGCAGTCGCACTGGCAGCAGCGCCAGCGTAGCAACGCCTTTGCCGCGGACCCCTGAAAACGCAATCGCTTCAAACGCAAAACCGCACGGTGGCACTAACTGGCCCTCCATGCTTGGCCGGTTTGGCGTGCCCGCGCCCCCTAACCAGTGCACGCGCCAGCCCCGCTCGCGCAGCGCCTGTGCCACCGCCAAGCCCGGGAAAATATGCCCACCCGTTCCACCCGCCATGATGAGGGCGACGCGGGCCCCCACTCGCCCGTCTGCGTTTGCCTCGCCGCTTGACAAGGCGATGATGCTTGCATCGAGCGGCGCGGTGCCCTGCCTGTTGGGCTGGCTCATACCCGGCCTCCGCGCATGAGCAAACGGTTCTCGTAGTCAATTCGCAGCACCACAGCTAGCGAGATCAGGTTCATGACAATAGCTGAGCCGCCGTAGCTCATCAGCGGCAAGGTCAGCCCCTTGGTGGGCAAGGCACCCAGATTCACGCCGATGTTGATAAAGGTCTGAAAACCTATCCACAAGCCGATGCCTTGCGCCACCAACCCGGCAAACAAGCGGTCAAGCGCAATGGACTGTCGGCCAATGTGCATGATGCGGCGCGTCATCCACATAAACATAGCGATGATAAGCAGCACGCCGGCCAGGCCGAACTCTTCGCCGATCACCGCCATCAGAAAGTCGGTGTGCGCCTCGGGTAGCCACTGCAGTTTTTCAATGCTTGCGCCAAGGCCGACACCCAACACCTCGCCACGACCGAAAGCGATCAACGAGTGAGACAGCTGGTAGCCTTTGCCCATGGAGTACTTGTCACTCCATGGGTCAAGATAGGCAAAAATGCGTTCGCGTCGCCAGTCACTGAGCCACACCATCAGGGCAAACGCGCCCACCACCACCGCAGAGATAACAAAAAACATGCGGGCATTGACGCCGCCAAGAAACAAAATTCCCATCGCTATCACAGAAATCACCATGAATGCACCCATGTCCGGCTCTGCCAGCAACAGCAGCCCGACGATGCCAATGGCGATTGCCATCGGTATCACTGCGCGAAAAAAACGTTCTTTGACCTCCATTTTGCGGACCATGTAGTCGGCTGCATACAACAGGGTCGCGAATTTGGCGAGCTCAGACGGCTGAAAGTTCATCACCCCTAGCGATATCCAGCGACGGGCACCGTTAACACCCTTGCCAATGAAAGGCACTAAAACGGCGATCAGTAGCAGCAAAGAAGCAACAAACAACCAGGGGGCAGCTTTTTCCCACACCGACACCGGCAGCCGAAAGGCCAGCCAGGCGCAGCCGGTAGCAATTACCAGCGACACAAAATGCCGCAGCAAAAAATGGTGGTGGCTGTAGCGTGCAAACTTGGGGTTGTCCGGCATGGCCACGGAGGCGGAGTACACCATCACCAAGCCCCACATCAGCAGGGCAACTGTCACCCACACCAAAGCCTTGTCAAACCCTGCCAACCTCATCGGTGTCGCGGGCACACCTGCCAAGGTTTGGCCACCCAAACGAATTGGCAACACCTCGGACGCTGCTTTGCCCACGTTGGAGAACCAACCGATAAAACGGGTGGCGGCGGTAGTGGTCATCAAGTACCACCTTCCACACTGTCAGCGATGGGGTAGTCTTGCTCGGCAAGCAAGCGGGTGGCCTCGCAAAACGCCTGCCCCCTGTGCACATAGTGCCTGAACATATCAAAACTAGCGCAAGCGGGTGACATAAGCACCGCGTCACCCGTTTGCGCCTGGCGGCTTGCCAATGTCACGGCATGCGCCATCGAGTCAGCATCCAGCATAAGCACGGCGTCGCCGTTTGCAGCGTGTAGGGCAGCTCGAATCAGGGGCGCGTCTCGGCCAATCAGCACCACTGCGCGGGCATACCGCAGCACTGGCGCGGCAAGTGTAGAGAAATCTTGGCCTTTGCCCTCGCCGCCCAAAATTACCACCAGCCGCCGGTCAGCACCAAGGCCAGCCAGCGCCGCTGCTGTGGCTCCGATATTGGTGCCCTTGCTGTCGTCGAAATACTCGACGTCATTGATCACAGCCACCGACTGCACGCGGTGCGGCTCACCACGGTAGTGCCTCAAGCCGTGCAGCATCAGCCCAAGCGGGCAGCCAGCGGCGACCGCCAAGCCTAATGCGGCAAGCGCATTGCTGGCGTTGTGGCGACCCCGAATGCGCAGCGCCTGCACTGGCATCAAGCGCTGCACATGCAGCCCGATATCTTCGTTTTTGCGCCGCTTGATGGTCTCGTCCGCCCCGGCTGCACGCGCCAGCCAGGCCACACCGTTGACGGTTTGAATGCCGTAATCACCAGCCCGCTCAGGCGCGTCGCCACCGAAGCTCAGGTAGGGGCGTAGCGGCCGGCCTTTGGCGGACATGGGTGCGGCAGTCATGACTTGCGCGTCGTCCCGGTTCATCAGCATTAAAGCCCGTTGCCCGTAGACGCGCGCCTTGGCAGCGGCGTATGCACCAAAGGCTCCATGCCAGTCCAGATGGTCTTGCGTGACGTTCAGCACGGTTGCTACCGTTGGCTCGAAATTCGTCACTCCGTCGAGCTGGAAACTAGACAACTCGAGCACCCAAACCTCGGGTAGTGCGTGGCCTTGTGCAAGCGCGTCTAAATGCTGGGTTAATGTGTCCAGCAGCGTGGGGCCAATGTTGCCCGCCACAGCCACGGTTTTACCCGCCCGCTGTACCAGTTGACCGGTCAGTGACGTCACGGTGGTCTTGCCGTTAGTGCCAGTAATTGCAATGACCTGCGGGCAATAGGCCTGCGCGGCTTTGAGGTCCGCCAACGCGTCGGCGAACACACTGAGTTCGTTGCCCACCGCAACGCCCTGCGCCTGCGCCGCATCAATGACGCCCGACACGCCAGCAGGCGACAACCCAGGGCTTTTAAGCACCAGGCCGTACTGCGCCGCGGCGAAAAGTGCCGCATCCATCGCCGCGTGCACAAACACTGCGCGGGGCAGGCTGCCGCGCAAGGCAGCGAGTTGCGGCGGATTTGCGCGGGTATCGCTCACGGTGACATCCGCGCCACAGCGGTCGCACCAGCGTGCCAGCGCCAGCCCGGAAGCACCCAGACCCAAAACCAGCACATGTTGACCCGCTAGAGTGCTCATTTTTGATGGTCACCGTAATTTCAAAGTGGACAGGCCAACGAAGCACAGCAGCATCGTGATGATCCAAAAGCGCACCACAACCTGCGTTTCTTTCCATCCGCTTTTTTCAAAATGGTGGTGCAGCGGGGCCATTTTGAGCAAACGCCTGCCGGCACCGTAACGCTTTTTGGTGAATTTGAACCAGCTCACTTGCAGCATCACGGACAGCGCTTCGACCACAAAAATACCGCCCATGATGGCCAGCACAATTTCTTGGCGCACGATCACCGCCACCGTGCCTAAAGCCGCGCCCAGAGCCAGTGCGCCAACATCACCCATGAACACCTGCGCCGGGTGGGTGTTAAACCATAAAAAGGCCAAGCCCGACCCCGCCATGGCGGCACAAAAAATCAACAGTTCCCCAGCGCCAGGAATGTGCGGGAAAAATAAGTATTTGGAATACACCGCGCTACCAGTCACGTAAGCAAAAACGCCCAACGCCGAGCCCACCATCACCACCGGCATGATTGCCAGACCGTCGAGCCCATCGGTTAAATTAACGGCGTTGCTGGAGCCCACAATCACAAGATAAGTGAGGATCACAAACCCGAACACGCCAAGCGGATAGCTAATTTCCTTGAAAAATGGCACCAACAGTCCTGCCTTGGGCGGCAGGTTCACATCAAAGCCCGACTGGACCCAGCTAATGAAAAGCTCCACCACACGCAAATTGGAGCTTTCGGAAATACTGAACACCAGGTAGAGCGCCGCCACCAACCCGATGACTGACTGCCACAGGTATTTTTCGCGTGACGGCATGCCTTCGGGATCTTTGTGAACCACTTTTCGCCAGTCGTCAGCCCAACCTACCGCGCCAAAGCCCAGAGTTACCAGCAGCACAATCCAGACAAATCGGTTAGACAAGTCCGACCACAGCAAGGTGGACATGGCAATAGCCAACAAAATCAACACGCCGCCCATGGTGGGTGTGCCACTTTTGCTCAAATGGGTCTGCATGGCGTAGTGGCGAATCGGCTGCCCAATTTTTAGCGCGACCAAGCGGCGAATAACGAAAGGCCCCGCCACCAAGCCAATCAACAACGCCGTCACAGCGGCCATCACAGCGCGCAGAGTCAGGTACTGAAACACTCTGAAGAAAGTGAACTCAGGCGACAGCGTTTGAAGCCATTGAGCCAAGCTAAGTAGCATCGGGCCGGTCCTTTTTTTGTTCTTGTTCTTGTTGTGTCAGCGCCGTCGTCCGGCCGAACCGCTCGATAGCCTGCACCACACGCTCCATTTTCATAAACCGCGAGCCCTTGACCAAAACGCTGTTAACGCCGGGTAACGCTGCATCGACGGCAGCCAAAAGTGCGGTCATGTCATCAAAATGGCCCGCCGCCGAGTTTTGCCCGGTGAAAGCCATTTGGGCGTGAGCAGACTGCTCACCAACGGTAAGCAACATCTCAATGCTGTGTGTGCGGGCCAGGGCGCCGGCCTCTTGGTGCAACCGCGGCGCTTGATCACCCACTTCACCCATGTCCCCCATGACCAGCAAGCGGGGCGCGACCAGCTCGGCTAGGACCTCAATCGCGGCTTGCATCGAGTCTGGATTGGCGTTGTAGGTGTCGTCCACCACAGTGATGTCGCGGCCATGCACCCGCACCGACAATGCCCGCGAGCGGCCTTTGACCGGAACAAACGCGCCCAACCCCGCCGCAACAGCAGCCAAGGGTGCCCCAGCCGCAAGCGCGCAAGCAGTGGCAGCCAATGCGTTTTTGACGTTATGCCGCCCAGCAATATGCAGCGAAAACACCACAGCGCCAGCCGGAGTAGTCGCAAACACCTGCCACTGGTTGCCCTGCCAGCGGGCAGTGCCAGTGACGTCAGCACTGCCAGTGAGTGCAAACGTCATCACGCGCTGTGCGCCAGCGAGTGTGCGCCACCGGTCAGCGTAGGGGCTGTCAGCCGGAAATACTGCGGTGCCATTGGCTGCCAGCGACGCTAATACGGCGCCATTTTCGTCAGCGACGGCGTCCACCGTGACCATGAACTCAAGGTGTTCGCGCTGTGCGTTGTTGATCAGTGCCACGCTCGGCTTGACCAGCTTGGCGAGGTAGTCAATCTCGCCAGGATGGTTCATACCCAGCTCGACCACACCCACCTGATGCGCAGCGGTCAGGCCAAGCAGCGTGAGCGGCACGCCGATGTGGTTGTTGAAGTTCCCCGCTGTGGCCAGAACGTGCTCGTGCTTCCAGGCGCGCAAAATACTGGCAACCATCTGGGTCACAGTGGTTTTGCCGTTGCTGCCGGTCACAGCAATCAATGGCAAACTAAATTGGGCACGCCAGCCGGCAGCGAGTTGGCCAAGGGCTAGCTTTGTGTCCGCTACTTCAAAACCAGGCAAACCGGCATCGCCAAGCCCCCGATGTGCAATTGCCGCCACAGCGCCCTGCGCCTTAGCCAGCGGCAGGAAATCGTGAGCATCAAACTTTTCACCTTTAAGCGCCACAAACAAGTCGCCGCAGCGCAGAGTTCGCGTGTCGGTATGTACGCGCAGTGGCGTGATGGCTGACTCGCCCACGGGGCTTGCGGTGCCGAGCCACCCGGCGGCTTGCTGCAGCGTCATCATGTGCGCGACTCCAAAGCAAGCCGGCGTGCTGTCAAAGCACGCTCAGCTTGCAAACGGTCCGAAAATACAAAACGGGTCGGGCCCACCTCTTGGTATTGCTCATGCCCCTTGCCCGCGACCAACACAACATCGTTGGCGTGAGCCTGACTGACCGCCCTCGCAATGGCCAACGCGCGGTCAGGCTCTACCGCTGCGCAAGCGGGCCGTCGCAGGCCTTGCACAATTTGCTGGATGATCGCCAACGGGTCTTCACTGCGCGGGTTGTCGCTGGTCACAATCAGATGCTGAGCGCAGCGCTCGGCCGCCTGGGCCATCAAGGCCCGCTTGCTGGCGTCGCGGTCACCGCCACACCCGAACACACACCACACCGCACCGCCCCGCGCGGTTGCCAGTGGTTTGAGTGCGTCAAGCGCTTTGTCCAAGGCGTCAGGCGTATGGGCGTAGTCCACTACGACCAAAGGCATACCCGCCGCGCTCAGGACCTCCATTCGGCCGGGTACCGGCAAAAGCGCTGTGCAGGCATTGACGGCTGCCCGCAGTGGCACGCCCATGGCGCGCATCGAAGCCACTACGCCCAGCAAATTAGCGACATTGAAACGGCCCACCATTGCAGTTTGTAATCCAAAGCGCTGCTCGCCTTCGGTAATATCGAAAGACACTCCCTGTGCAGTGTCCCGAATATTTTCTGCCCTCACACGCGCTGGCAAACAGCACGAGACCGTCCAGATGTCCAGCTTGCGCTGGGCCGCTGAAGCAGCGAGTTCTTTGCCCTTGGCATCGTCCAAATTGATGACAGCTGCGTGCAGCGTTGGCCAGTCAAACAGTGCAGCTTTAGCCGCCCAGTAAGCGGCCATGGAGCCGTGGTAGTCAAGGTGGTCCTGCGTAAAGTTGGTGAACACGGCTACGCTGAGCGCTACGCTGTCCATGCGGTGTTCGCGAATGCCAATGGATGACGCTTCAACCGCGCAGGCAGCAAAACCAGAGGCAACCAGCTGGCGCAGTTCTTTTTGAAGCAACACTGGGTCAGGTGTGGTCAGCCCGGTGTCCACCATGCCGCCCGGCGCGCCGGGCTCCCCGATGCCCAGCGTGCCTATGGCAGCGCACCGCAGCCCCACGCGGCTTAGCGCTTGGGCAAGCCACCAAGTCGTTGATGTTTTACCGTTTGTGCCAGTCACGGCGACGCACTGCAAGCCGAGGCTCGGGTGGTCAAAATAGTCCGCTGCAATGGAGCCGGTTGCGGCCTTGAGTTCGGCGTAATCAGCAACTAAAGGGGAGTCAAAACAAAAGTCTTTCACACCAGAGCGCTCGACAAGGCAGGCCGCAGCACCTGCGGCCAAGGCTTGCACGACATGCGTGCGGCCGTCAGCCGCAGCGCCTGGCCAGGCAATAAATCCATCGCCGGCCCTGACTTGACGGCTGTCGGTACACAGACTTCCAGTCACGCGCTCGCGCAGCCACTGGGCTGCCCGTTGCGGCGTGTAAAGAGCGGTGTTCAAAACGACTCCTCAACCGGATTCGTCACGATTTGAGGCTTGACCGTCAAGTCCGGTTGCACACCCATCATGCGTAGCGTTTGCTGCACCACTTCACTAAATACCGGCGCTGCTACCAGACCACCAAAGTATTGGCCCGCGCTCGGCTCATCGACCATCACTGCGACCACAATTCGCGGCGACTCAATCGGTGCCATGCCAGTAAACCAGGCACGGTACTTGTTGGCAGCGTAGCCTTTGCCGACTTGCTTGTGCGCGGTACCGGACTTACCACCAACGGAGTAGCCGACCGTCTGCGCGAGCTGGCCCGTGCCGCCCGGAGCCGCCGCCATTTGCAGCATGCGCCGCACGGCTCGGGCGTTGTCGGCGGAAAACACCTTAACGCCCACGGCAGCCACGTTAGTTTTGAGCATGGTGACCGGAACAATTTCGCCACCGTGTGCGAACGCGGTGTAGGAGTGCGCCATTTGAAACAGTGATGCAGACAAACCGTAGCCGTAAGCCATGGTCGCTTGCTCAACAGGCCGCCAGGCTCTCCAAGGCCGAACGCGACCTGTTACTGCGCCCGGAAACTGAATTTTTGGCTTTTGCCCGTAGCCTAGCGCGGTGTACGTATCCCACATTTCATGGGGCGTCATCTTTTGCGCAATCTTCAGCGCCCCGACGTTGCTGGATTTTTGAATCACGCCCTCCACTGTCAAGGTGCCGTAGTTGTGCGTATCGCTAATGGTAAAGCCGCCAATACTAAAGCGCCCAGGGCCTGTTTCAATCACCGTTTGCGGTTTGATTCGACCGGCCTCTAGTGCCATCGCTACTGTGATCGGCTTCATCGTCGAGCCGGGCTCGAAGGTGTCGGTTAAGGCGCGGTTGCGCAACTGTTCACCCGTCATGTTTTGGCGTTTGTCGGGCACGTAGCTCGGGTAATTGGCCAGCGCCAGTACCTCTCCTGTCACGGCGTCCAACACCACCACACTGCCCGCCTTGGCTTTTTGAGCCGTAACCGCATCCCTGAGCTTTTGGTAGGCAAAAAACTGAACTTTGCTGTCCACGCTGAGCTGGATATCTTTGCCGTCTACCGAAGCAATCCGCTCACCGATACCCTCGACCACCCGCCCCATACGGTCTTTGATGACTCGGCGTGATCCCGCCTTGCCCGACAACTCTTTGTTGAAGGTCAATTCAATGCCTTCCTGCCCAATGTCCTCCACATTGGTGAATCCGACGACGTGCGCTGCAGCCTCGCCTTCCGGGTACTTGCGTTTGTATTCACCGCGGTCATGAACGCCCTTGATACCCAAGGCTTTGATGTCGCGTGCGACCGGCTCGTCAACTTGGCGCTTGAGCCAGATGAAGGTCTTATCCTCATTGCCCAGCTTTTTAGTCAATTCAGCCAGCGGCATTTCAAGTAGCTTCGCCAGTGCTGCCAGCTGCGCTTTGGTGGCCTCAACGTCCTCTGGAATCGCCCATATGCTGGACGCCGGCACGCTGGAGGCCAGAATTAATCCATTGCGGTCGAGGATCCGGCCACGGTTGGCAGGCAGTTCAAGGGTGCGAGCAAAGCGTACTTCGCCCTGACGTTGGAAAAACTCGTTACTGAAGAACTGCACATAAGCCGCGCGGGCAGCCAGCCCGGAAAAAGCCAAAGCAATTCCCGCTACGATGAACTTGCTGCGCCAAACCGGCGTTTTACTCGCTAGCAAAGGACTGGAGGTGTAGCGCACGCTTTTAATCATGGGCAGCACCCGTCATTGACAGGGCCTGCCTAGGTGCCGGTGCGCTAGTCGAAGTCACATACTGAGTGATGGCTGGCGTGGTCGTTCGCATTTGCAGCCGCTCTTTAGCGAGCTTTTCCACCCGAAGCGGCGTGGCTTCAGCCCTTTTTTCAACCTGCAGCCGGTCGCGCTCCATGTCCAGCTTGCGGCTTTGCGCGCCGGCTTTTTCCAGCTCAACATACAAACGGCGCGACTCGTACTGCGTATGCACCACATAAAGTGCACTGGCCATAACCGCCAACAACAGCGCCAAGCTGAAACGGCTCATGGCGCCGCCTGCGTTGTGCGCGCTGCCGTGCGCATAACCGCGCTGCGCGAACGGGGGTTGCGTGAGACTTCATCGCCGGTCGGCTTGAGCCGACCCAGGGCTTGCAGCTGCATGATTTTCGGCGCGGCAAAAGGCGCCCGCCGGTCAAAGACTTCTTTGGCATGTGCAGCGATGAACTGCTTGACGATTCGGTCTTCCAAGGAGTGAAAGCTGATCACTACCAAGCGCCCGCCGGGGCAAAGCACCCGCAGTGACGCTTCTAGCGCCTGTGCCAACTCTTCGAGTTCAGCGTTGATGAAAATCCGGAAAGCCTGAAACGTCCGTGTTGCTGGGTCTTTGCCCGGCTCACGGGTTTTGACCGCGCCCGCCACGACTTCAGCCAACTCGGCGGTGGTAGCGAGAGGGCCTCGTTCAAGCCGTCGACGGTCAATGGCATTTGCGATTTGTGCGGCAAAACGCTCTTCGCCGTATTCACGTATTACCTGCGTCATGGTTTGAATGCTTGCGTCTGCTAGCCACTGCGCAACGCTTTGGCCACGGCTGGTGTCCATGCGCATGTCCAGCGGTCCCGCTGAGCGAAATGAAAACCCGCGCAAAGCATTGTCAATTTGCGGAGAGCTAACACCCAGGTCCATCAGTACCCCAGACGCACTGCCGGCTGGCAGTTCACCCAGCTGCGCAAAGCCTTCGTGGCGAATGCAAAACCGGGCGTCGTTGATCTGGCGGGCTTCAGCGACAGCCTCAAGGTCCTTGTCGAATGCGGTGAGTTTTCCGACTGCTGACAGGCGCGACAGCAGCAGCCGCGAGTGGCCACCACGGCCAAATGTAGCGTCAATGTAATGACCGTCTGGGTCGATGTTCAAGGCGTCAATCGCCTCGTTTAACAAAACGGTGCGGTGCACACCTGGGTCAGTCACAGCCATGGCTCAGAACGAAAAATCTTTGAGAACATCGGGCATGCCGCCCTTGAGCTGAGCCGCTTGCTCAGCGGCGTAAGTAGCAGCATCCCACAGCTCGAAATGGTTACCCATGCCCAAGAGCGTGGTGTCCTTCGACATTGAAGTGGCAGCGCGAAGCTCCGGTGAAACAAGGATTCGCCCAGTCGCGTCCATGTCTACATCCATGGCGCTGCCCAAAAATAAGCGCTTGGTCCACTGCGCCGACATCGGCATTGAGGCAATGCGGGTCCTGAAAATCTCCCACTCGTTGCGCGGGAAAATCATGAGGCAACCATGCGGATGGCGAGTTATTGTTAGCTGGCCAGCGGCTGCGCCACTCAGCACGTCCCTATACCGGGTTGGCACAGACAGCCGCCCCTTGGTATCGAGAGTTAGAGAAGATGCGCCCTGAAACACCGCTAAAGACCTTTAAAAAGCACTTTTCACCACTAAATTGCACTTATTCCCACTTTAGCAGTAATCTTGACGGTTGCAAGGGCATTACAAATAATTTTTCAATTGAATCAAGGACTTAGGCGATTCCTTAACATGTAACTTTTTATTAAAGTTCCTTGCAAATGAAGGCGTTAGGTAAGTCAATGAAAGTAATGCGGGAGTTACTGGTAGCCGCTGCCCAAACAAATTTAGACATAACCCATTTGCTGCAAGTGTGGGACAGCGCGGATAAATGTGCCCGCTAGCCTTGCCTCAGGTTAGCGCCAACAGCCACCTTGATTGAGCGCGCCTGAGCTGTGCGGGGTAGCCAACGCACAGGCGCTGCGGCGGCTGCGCGCCCTTGAACGCTTGCCTAATCAGTCGTTGCGCACAATGATCGTGGCGTGTTCAGTGATGCCGATCACACTGAAAAATGCTGCAACCAACCGATTAACATCAGCAAATTGAACACTGCGCCTTTCTGCTTCGCGGGCCGACACCCAGTTCAGCAGCGCGCCGGCAGCAGAAAAATCTACCCGAATCAGCTTTGCGCAGGAAACCACGATGCGGTCTGCGTCAGCAAACTTTGCCAGCAATTTATCGAGCACATCATTCACGTCGCCCTGAATTTGACCCGACAACTCTACGGCAGTGATGCTGTTAAGTACCGATTGGGGGCCGCCAATCACCGTGTCATTTTCAAAACTCACCACACTTGACATGCCGGAGTCCCGAAATACCTCGCCAATGATGGTGGCGCTGATTTCTTTGTCGCCTTGTGGGTTGATCGCCGTGTACTTGCACCGGGGAGCAGCCCACGAGGGCGGTGACAATTCATAAGTTACACAAAAGTCCAGTGCGGTGAGCTCAAAGTCATCTGCTCGGCCAGTCACCCGCAGCATGGCGAGTCGCAGCAGCCACCACTGCTGCGGCACAGTGCGCTCGCCGGATACTGTGCGGCTACGCAGCGCTGATCGCAACTGTTCGTCGCCAATAAAACTAATTTCGATAGGTTGCTGCGACCACAACTCGAACAACTGGTGCAGCTGATCAACTGCACCGATGTCTACACTTTTCAAGTTGTGCCAGTCCAGACGCCACGGCATGGGCGCTTTGGTCAGCGCTGCTTTCAGCGCAACGACGGTTTGCACACCTATAGCCGATGGGCAAATCCAATGCGCCGCTATGCCCGCGCCAGTAAGCGCCGGCTGGCGCAACAACTTCACCATGTCCGGCATTGAAAACCACTGCGGTGCAGACCTGCTGAATCGTCCAGCGAAGTCAATCGCCGCCGATTCAAATTTATCTTGCCAGCCGTTGGCCCGGTAAAAATCAAACAGTGTGAGCCATGTTTCAATGTGGGAAGCCCGACCGCCCTGCGGCGCAAGGATCTCAGCTAACCCAAGCTCGGCACCCTCATCGTCGCCGTTGGCAAACCGAATCGCTACTTCTTCGAGCTCTGGGTCGTGCACAAAATCTTTGACCGCAACAACTGAGATTTTGGAGTGCGAAAACGAGGTCGGCTTAGAGACTTTGCTGTCCGCCGCTGCGGCGCTACTGCCCGCACCCACTGCCAGACTCAAAAGCTGCCCGCTTGCCTCAGCTTGCTCTTTGGGCGCGAGGGCTTGAAAAGTTCCCGTCTCGCTGTACTGCGCAGGCACCGTAGCGGCGTAGGCCTTAGGCATGAATTCGTCGGTCGGTGCGTAGGCCTGGCTTGTCGATTTTTCGCTTGCCGCAGCGGGCTGCTGTGATGCACGCGCCGTCTTGGTTTTCCACCACTGCATCGACATTTGGGCTTCGATTTCGTCGATCTTCTTTAGGGTTTGCGCGCGATCGTCGGGCGCTGAAGGCAGACTACTTTGGAAAAACGATGCCCGCGCACCGCTGAGCTCCTGCCCGACGCCGGCCATGGCTTCGCGCTTGCGCAACTTGCGCAACATGTCGAATTCCCGCTGGCGCACAAAATCGTTTCGGCGCTTGCGCTCAATCATTTCCTTGAGAAGTTGCTTGCTAAGTGCGTCTTCTCGGTCGGATTGGCCCGCGTCAAGATCGGACCAGTTTGTTGCGGGATTGCGAACAAACTTCACCATTTTCGACAACAAACCGGGAGTAGTATCTGATTTGGACATAGTCAGGCGTTTAGGCTCGAGTCGGTGGTGGCGAAACTACATCGGGCGGACGTTAGTCGCCAAACATTTTTTGTTTTAACTCGTGTCGCTGCTGCGCCTCAAGCGACAAGTTGGCGGTGGGTCGGGCGATCAAACGTCCGACCCCAATCGGCTCGCCGGTCTCGTCGCAGTAACCATAATCTCCTGAGTCAATTCGCTCAATCGACTGCTCAATTTTTTTGAGCAATTTGCGCTCACGGTCTCTTGTACGCAACTCCAGCGCGTGCTCTTCTTCAATCGTAGCGCGGTCAGCAGGGTCTGGCACCACGGCGGTGTCCTCCCGCAAATGCTCCGTGGTAGCGCCCGCACTGTTGTGGATCTCCTGTTTCAAGATGGACAACTTGCGCCGAAAAAATGCGAGCTGCTTTTCATTCATGTACTCAGCGTCCGGCATGGACTTGACTTCTTCGTCCATCAGCTCAGTGGCCGGCTTTGTCTTCCAGTTGTTGGCAAGTTTGGGGTCTTTTTTCGCCGCCGCTTGTGGCGGTGGTGAGATCACGCGCTCAGTTATCGCGGAATAGCTGGCCTTGGCCGCGTTCGGTGCATGGGTGGGCACCATCGGCGCTGGAGGCGGCGACTGCGCTGCAGTGCGGGCCGAACTCCTGCGGCCGGGCTTGAGCGGCGGCGGGGCTTTGAGCGTGGACATTGGGGGCGGTGCTGGTGCAGGCCTTGGCGCGGGTGCGGCAGCTGCCGGTGCTGGCGCAGCAGCGGTGGTCTTTGTTGCCGCCTTTGCTGGCACTGGCGCAGGCGACTTGGGTGCAATCGGCATAACTGCCGATTTGGCTTGTACCTTTGCCGCTGCTTTGACTGGCGAGCCAGCAGCTGCGATCGTGTGGGTTTTAGACTTGAACGCAGGCGGTGCGTCTGGCTTGGCAGTCTTGGCCGCCGCCGGCAACACTAAAACAGCTTTTTTGACCATTTTTTTGCCGACCTCAGCAGGCTCGGGCAATGTGTTGGTGACGATAGACTTTTTGGCTGCAGTCTTTTTAGCAACTTCAACAACAGCAGGGGACGTTTTTTCGCGGGATTTCACAATGTACTTTCTGTGGAATGTGGCCTGCGCAAAAGCCGCCGCCTCAATGAGTTGACACCTGACAGTCACTGCAGTGCGCCGTGACTTGCACTGCACAGCCGCTGTGAGACGGCATCGGGCCGCGATTGTAGCGACACTCCATGACCTGCCGGCGCAGGCGCTTCAGCGCGTTGGCGAATCGACACAAAACAGTCGCCGGCCGTGACGCTGTAGGTCGTCGGCATCGCCGCAGGCGAGCCGAGTCACACCAGGCATTGCTCGAGCCCCTGGATGAAAATATCGCGCGGCAAGTCAATGCCAATAAACACCATTTTGCTGACTCTGGGCTCGTCTGGCGCCCATGCCACGCCCAAATCGCTGCCCATGAGTTGGTGGACGCCCTGAAAGATCACCTTGCGCTCTGTACCATCCATATGGAGAACTCCTTTGTAGCGCAACATGCGAGGGCCGTAGATATTGACGATTGCGCTTAAAAAGTCCTCCAGCTTGGCGGCACTAAACGGTTTGTCACAGCGGTATACAAAGCTTTTCACGTCGTCGTCATGACGATGGTGGTGTCCATCGCCGTCGCGCTTGACGTGGGATGGATGGTCACAGTTTTCGCCATGAATATGGCTGTGGTCATGGTCGTGGTCATGCGCGGCAGGCTCGGCAGCTTTTAAAAAGTCGGGGTCAATATCCAGTTTGGCGTTGAGGTTAAAGCCGCGCAGGTCAAAAACATCGCTGATAGCGACCTTGCCAAAATGCACCGCCTTTTGAGGAGCTCGCGGGTTCATCTGGCTGAGCCGGTGCATCAAGGCGTTGACTTCGCCTTCGGCTACCAGGTCCGATTTGCTGATGAATATTTGGTCAGCAAAACCCACCTGGCGGCGCGCTTCTTGACGCTCGTTTAACTGCACCATGGCGTGCTTGGCGTCTACCAGTGTCAAGATGGAGTCGAGCAAATACTGCTCAGCGATTTCCTCGTCCATGAAGAAGGTTTGTGCCACTGGGCCAGGGTCGGCTAGGCCGGTGGTCTCAATGACCACCCGGTCAAAGTCAAGCAGGCCTTTGCGCTTTTTGGCTGCCAGCAGCTGCAGTGTTTCGCGCAGGTCTTCACGAATTGAGCAGCAAATGCAGCCGTTGTTCATCTGGATGATGTTTTCCTGCGTGTCGTTCACCAAAATCTCGTTGTCGATGTTTTCCTCACCGAACTCATTTTCAATCACGGCAATTTTTTGCCCGTGGGCTTCAGTCAAAATGCGTTTGAGCAGCGTGGTCTTGCCCGCGCCGAGAAAGCCAGTGAGGATGGTGACGGGAATCAGGCTCATAAAGGTCGCTTTAAAGGTAAGGATGGGCGGCAGTTGCCAAACGTGGTGTATTTTACTGAGCCAAGGCGCAGCGTGTACGCTCCTAAATAAATAGCTGCATAGGCAGTAAAATCAACGGCAAGAGCTTGTTTAAGCTTTATTTACGGTTGGAGCGACGCGCGCGACGATTTTTTGACCAATACCAAGCCTTTGAGGTACTCGCCCTCGGGGAAGTTCACCGTCATTGCGTGGTCAGGTGCGGCGCCCATGTGCGCTGAGATAAAGGCATCGACGCCGGCGTCGATGCCGGCTGAGGCCACAATTTTGTGAAACAAATCGGCGCTGACGCCACCGGAGCAAGAGTAGGTAAACAGCACACCGCCAGGCGTTAGAAGGCTCAAGGCCAGCCGGTTGATGTCTTTGTAAGCGCGCGCGGCCCGGTCAGTGTGCAAAGCTGATTTGGCGAACTTGGGCGGGTCTAAAACGATGGCGTCAAAAGTGCGGCCACTAGCGAGGTACTGGCGCAGCATGGCGTTGACATCAGCGTCCAGCATCGTGGTGCGGCTGGCATCAAACCCATTAAGCGCGACATTGGCCTTTGCACGCTCAATGGCCGGGCCGGAAGAGTCAATTGAGGTGACATGGGCGGCACCGCCCGCCAGCGCTGCGACGGTGAAGCCACCGGTATAGCAGTAGCAATTAAGGACATTTTGAAACTGCAGCCGCCGGGTGTAAGCCGCAAAGTGAGCCCGGCTGTCACGCTGGTCCAGATAAAACCCGGTTTTATGTCCCTCAGCAACATCGAGCGACAGCAGCCAGTCGTGCTCGCGAATCACCACGCCGGTGTCACCGCCGCCCGCCAGCCAGCCCGTGGCCTCCGGCAGGCCTTCGAGCCTGCGGACGCTGGCGTCAGAGCGCTCGTAGAGCCGAGACAGGCCGGTTTCGGCCAGCACCGCCTCGAGCAGCACGCGCTTAAAGCGCTCCGAGCCGCAGCTTGAAAACTGTGCCACCAGGGTGTCTGCATAGCGGTCTACCACCAGGCCCGGCAGGCCATCAGACTCGCCGTGAATCAAGCGCATGCCGTTGCTGTTGATGTCGAGCTGGCCTCTGGCTTTTATTGCCGCAGCACACTGCGCTCTAAGAAAATCAGCATCAATGAGCTGGTTTTCGTCAAAACTCCACACCCTTGCGCGAATTTTTGACTGCGGGCTGAACGCCGCCCAAGCCAGGAATTGACCACTGTGGCTTTGAACACACACGGTTTGGCCCGCCTCGCCGTCGCCGCTGGCAATAGCGCCCTCAAAAATCCACGGATGACGGCGTTGAAGCGAGCGCTCTTTGCCGTCCTTGAGTTGAACAATTTTCATACGCCCGATTGTCGCGCCTGAGCCAGTGCAAGGTTGTGGGGCGGCCAGCGTGCGCTTGTTGGAGAACCTTCGGGCCGCGCCACTGCGCATGTCAACTCTTTGCGGCATTGCGGCAGTAGATGTTTTGGCCTCGACTGAGCGCCAAGCGGCCGCGGCGCACGCGCTGGCTGCGCTATCGACACGCCACGAGTCATTGAGCGCCGAAGACGTCGCAACAGGCGGGCCGCTGCGCTGGAGCGCCTGTTGCGCACTGTGCCACCAGGGCCTGCAGGTGGACTGTGCCGCCTAGGTGCAGTGGGCTTTGGCTTTGGCTTTGGCTTTGGCTTTGGCCTTGGTGTGGGTGTTAGCGCCACACTATGGCTTCAACACGCAGGCGATGCCGAGCCGACCCTAGGGCTGTTTGGTGCTAGCGGCCGGCGTGCGCCATGTTCACCTGAAGCGGCAAGCCACCACAGCCTGCGGGCTGAAGGCGAGGCGCAACATGCACAGTGTTGACAAGCGAGCAACTCATGGGCGTTTGCGCCGCGTGGTGGCAGGCAGTGGTGTGCAGCCGTTGTTATCACCACTGCTGAGCTCAGTGGGCTGCGCTGCGTCGCGGCTGCGGCTGTGCGCGCGCGGATGCGCCTTGTCGTAGACCTGCGCCAAATGTTGAAAATCTAGCCGGGTGTAGGCCTGTGTGGTGGTGATGCTGGCGTGGCCTAGCAGCTCTTGCACTGCGCGCAAGTCGCCACTGGACTGCAACACATGGCTGGCAAACGAGTGCCGCAGCATGTGCGGATGCACCGGCGTGGCCAGCCCCGCTGCCAGGCAGCGCTGCTTGAGGCGCACCCGAATTTGCTGCGGCGACAACCGAGTGCCGCGCGCGCTGATAAACAGCGCCGTGACCTCAGCAAGGTCGCCAGCCCAAGCGGTGCGTACAGTCACCCAGGCCTGCAGCGCCACCAGCGCGTGGTAGCCCACAGGAACAATACGCCGCTTGGAGCCTTTGCCGATGACATGCGCTTGCGCCGCGTCGGCGTCGATCCAGCAGCGCGCTTGCGCACTGCCTCGAACGTCCAAGCCGACCAGCTCGGCAATGCGAAGGCCGCTGCCGTACAGCAGCTCGGTCATGCACTGGTCACGTAACGCTAGCCGATGCTGGTCTTGGGCATCCATCGTGCGGGCGCCGCTTGCCGCGCCGCCCGCGCCTGTAAAGGCGGCCAGTTGCACCGCCTCGTCAACGCCTAGCGACTTCGGCAATGGCTTGGGTGCTTTGGGCGCGCGAACGCCCTGAACCGGGTTGTTGCTGATATGCCCTTGCTGGCCTAGCCACAGGTAGAACCCCCGCCAGCCCGACAAAATCAGCGCAATACCGCGGGCACTTCGGCCTTGACCGTGCATTTGCGCTACCCAGCGGCGAATATGCACCGGTTGCACCGTGAGCAGTGCCGCACCTGCATTTGCCGCAAACACGGCAAGTTTTTCAAGGTCCAGCGCATAGAGTTGCACTGTGCGCGAGGCTAGGCGCTTTTCAACCCGCACATGGTTCAGGTAGCGCAGCACCAGCGCATCGGGTGTCGGCACCGATTGCACCCCAGCAGCGGGCGTCACCGCTGGCCCAGCGACTGCAGTCGTGACAGTGCTGCGCTGGCGGTTTGACCGACCTGCACCAAAAACTCCAGCCCCATGCCGACCTGAAAACGTTGCGCGTCAGGTGAGGCCAGAACCAACAAGCCCGCTAGGGGCGTCGTGCCTTCTGGCCCGGACGACGGCGCGGCCCGCAACGCAATCAACGCCAACGACTCGGCCGCGTGCGGCTCGCCGAGCCACCTAACGGCTTCAAAGCCAGAGTTAAGGCCGCAGTAAGGCGCGCTGAGCGAAGCGGTAAAGGTGCGGATGTCCTCGCTGGCGCCCCTAGCGAACGGCTGCTCAGCAAGCGCGGGGCACACCCCCCAGACTTTGAGTGCTGCCTGAGGCACCTGCAAATCGTCGATCAAGCCCTGCACCACAGCGTGCGGTACCTGCGCTGGGTCGCTAACGCGCAACAAGCGCTGGGTCCACAACTGCAGCCGGCTGGCAATGGCTTCGTTGTTCGCGCTGTGCCGAATCATGTCAACCAAGCGTGTTTCCAGCCCCTTTATTTTGTCGCGCAGCATGCTGGCCTGGCGCTCTTGCAAACTGATGGCGCGACTGCCGTGGCCACTGGACAGCTCGACGCTGGCCAGCAGCGCGGCATGGCGCTCGAAAAAGTCTGGCGTATTGGCCAGAAAGTTTGCAATGTCGTCTTCGGTGATGGGGTGTTGTGTAGGAGTCATCGTGTTAATTTGGTCTGGCATTGAACGGCGGGGCACGCCGCGCAAGCGTGTGTCAAAGGCACTCGGGTAAGTCCACCGTGGCGCAGAAAACGGCAGTGGCCGGGCCAGTCAGCCGCACCGGCGCAGCCAAGTCGTTGGGCGCGCCCGCCCATTGAACCGTCAGTTGGCCGCCCCGCGCCTGCACCTCGACCCGGGCGTCAAGAAAACCCCAGCGAATGGCCGCTACCACCGCCGCGCAAGCACCGGTGCCGCAAGCCAGCGTCTCACCAGAGCCGCGCTCGAACACGCGCAAGCGCACATGGGTGCGCGAGACAATCTGCAAAAACCCGACGTTTACCCGCTGGGCAAACCGGGGGTGCTGCTCAAGCACTGGCCCCCACACCGCCACAGGTGCGGCGTCGACGTCATCGACCAGCACCACCGCATGTGGATTACCCATCGACAGCACCGCTATGAATACAGGAGCACTAGAGGAACTATCGACGCCGGCAAGTGGCCATTTTTGACCAAAACCGAGCGTTTCGGGTTGCAGCAACGCCCCGTCGAAAGGGATACGGTCAAGTGCAAACTCCGGCGCGCCCATGTCTACCGTGACCCGGTCGTCGGCCTGCATCTCCAGCTGCAGGACGCGGTTCATGGTTTGTACTGTCACGCAGCGCTTGCCAGTTAACCCTTGGGCGCGCACAAAAGCTAAAAAGCAGCGCGCACCGTTACCGCAGTGCTCCACCTCACCGCCGTCAGCGTTGTGAATCACGTAGGAAAAGTCGATGCCAGGCGAGTCAAGCGGCGCCGGCCGCACCGACAAAATTTGGTCAGCGCCCACCCCAAAGTGCCGGTCGGCCAGCCAGCGGTACTGCGCTGCAGTTAAGTGCAGCGGTGCCTGCGTTTCGTCCAGCACCACGAAGTCGTTGCCAGCGCCCTGCATTTTGGTTAATTTAATCTGCATAGCCAGATTATCCGTGCGGCGAAGCGCCCGCACCGCCTTGCCTGCAAGCGCGCGAGATGGTTTACAAAACGCTGGCGACAACGGCGGTG
>JAYULP010000138.1:0-5339 GCA_043763445.1 Polaromonas sp. | reverse complement strand
CCATGTTGCAGAAAAACTGCAGCCGGCGTGCGCGACGATGTTGGAAAGTACACACTCCAACGTCAGGACGCAGCATGGCCGATTTATTTGACAACCCGATGGGTTTGATGGGCTTCGAGTTTGTCGAATTCGCCTCGCCCACGGTGGGCCTGCTGGAGCCGGTGTTCGAGCGTATGGGGTTCTCGCTGGTGGCGAAGCACCGGTCCAAAGACGTCGTGCTTTACCGCCAAGGCCAGATCAACTTCATCGTCAACCGAGAGCCCCACAGCGTGGCCGGCTTTTTTGCTGCCGAGCATGGCCCCAGCGCTTGCGGCATGGCGTTTCGGGTCAAGAACGCGCACCATGCTTACCGCCGCGCTCTGGCGTTGGGCGCCCAGCCAATTGACAGTCCAGCCGGGCCAATGGAGCTTCGCCTGCCTGCCATCAAGGGCATTGGCGGTGCGCCGCTGTACCTGATTGACCGATTCGACGAAGGCCGGGCCATCTACGATATTGATTTTGACTTTATTGAGGGCGCGCAGCTGCATCCGCAGGGCCATGGCCTGCAGTTAATTGACCACCTGACCCACAACGTGTACCGGGGCCGTATGGCGTTTTGGGCCGACTTCTATGAGCGGCTGTTTAATTTTCGGGAAATTCGTTACTTCGACATTCAGGGCGACTACACCGGCCTGACCTCCAAAGCGCTCACTGCGCCGGACGGCAAAATCCGTATTCCGCTCAATGAAGAGTCTAAAAAAGGTGGCGGCCAGATTGAGGAGTATTTGATGAAGTTCAATGGTGAGGGCATTCAGCACATCGCGCTGCTGTGTGACGACTTGCCAGCCGTGGTGGACCGGCTGGCCTTGGCCGGAGTGCCGCTGATGGCCGCACCGAGCGACAGCTACTACAGCCGGCTGGACGCCCGTTTGCCCGGCCATGGCCAAAACATTTGCGCGCTGCAAACGCGCGGTATTTTGGTTGACGGCAGCACCGCGGGGGTGCCCAACGGTGCGCAGCCAAAGCTGCTGCTACAGATTTTCTCGGCGACTCAGCTGGGACCCGTGTTTTTTGAGTTCATTCAGCGCAAAGGCGATGACGGCTTTGGCGAGGGCAACTTCAAAGCCCTGTTTGAGTCAATTGAGCGCGACCAAGTGCAGCGCGGCGCACTCCAAACCAGATAAAAAAACACACCGACCATGGCCCCGACCATAACCAGTACACCGCGCTACCAGTGCGGTTTTGGCAACGGCTTTGCGACCGAGGCTTTGGCGGGTGCTTTGCCGGTGGCGCGCAACTCACCGCAGCGCTGCGCCTATGGCCTGTACGCCGAGCAACTGACGGGCTCGGCCTTCACTGCGCCGCGGGCCGACAACCGGCGCTCGTGGCTGTACCGGATTCGGCCTGCCGCGACGCACGGCCCGTTTCAGCCGCTGGTAGCGCCCCAGGTCAACGCCGACTTCGGCGTGACGTCGCCCAACGCCCTGCGCTGGCAGCCGCGTGCAACACCCACCACGCCAACGGATTTTGTGGACGGCTTGTTCAGCCTCGCCGGCCAGGGCGGCTCTTGCGCGGCAGGCGCGTCACACACGCCCAGCGGGGCCAGCATTTACCTGTACGCGGCCAACCAGTCCATGGCGAAGCGGGCGTTCTACAGCGCTGACGGCGAATGGCTGATCGTGCTGCAGCGGGGGCGGCAGCGGTTTGTGACGGAGCTGGGTGTTATCGACGCTGAGCCGCAGGAAGTGGTGGTGATTCCGCGCGGCGTTCGCTTTCGCGTCGAACTGCTCGACGAGCTGGCCAGCGGCTATGTGTGTGAAAACCACGGCGCGCCGTTTCGATTGCCCGACCTCGGCCCGATTGGCGCAAACGGCTTGGCCAGTCCGCGTGACTTTTTGACGCCTGAGGCCGCCTACGAAGACATCGAAAGCCCGCACGCGCTGGTCGCCAAGTTCATGGGCCGGCTGTGGTCAGCTGACATGGGCCATTCACCTTTTGACGTGGTGGCCTGGCATGGCAACTATGCGCCGTACAAGTACGACCTGCGGCGCTTTAATGCCATCGGCTCGATCAGTTTTGACCACCCTGATCCGTCCATTTTTTTGGTGCTGCATTCACCCAGTGCCACGCCAGGCGTCAGCGACATTGACTTTGTCATTTTTGGCCCCCGTTTGCTGGTTGCACAAAACACCTTTCGCCCGCCGTGGTTTCACCGCAACCTGGCCAGCGAGTTCATGGGCCTGGTGCACGGCGTGTACGACGCCAAGGCCGAGGGCTTTTTACCGGGCGGCAGCAGCTTGCACAATTGCATGACCGGCCACGGCCCTGATGCGGCGACCGTTGACAAGGCCCGCGACGCCGACACCTACCAGCCGCAGGCCATCACCGACACCATGGCCTTCATGTTTGAAACGCGCTGTGTGTTGCGTGCTACTTTGCAAGCGTTGGCTGCGCCCGAGCTACAAGCGAGCTACCAGCAAGTGTGGCAACACCTGCCCAAGCGCTTCACCCCAACCCAGCCATGACCTTGCTTGACGCCACCTTGGACGCCACCCACAACCCAGAGCTGTACAGCTGGGTGGAGTCTGCCAACGAGCCAGCGTGCGATTTTCCAATTCAAAACTTGCCGTTTGGCCGGTTCAAGCAGCCCGGCGACACGGCCTGGCGCCTTGGTGTGGCCATTGGCCGCGAAATTGTGGATTTGCAAGCCGCTGGGCTGACGGACCATGCCGACATGGCGCGGCTGCTGAACCAGAGCGCCGCGCAACGCCGCGCCATGCGCTGCGCGCTATCGCGCGGCTTGCAGCTGGGCAGTGCCCGACGTGCAGACTTTGAGGCAGCGCTGCATTGTCAGGACCAGGTCACGCTGGGTCTGCCCTGCGAGATTGGCGACTACACCGACTTCTACAGCAGCGTGCACCATGCCCGCCGCACAGGCCAACAGCTGCGGCCCGACCACCCACTGCTGCCCAACTACAAATGGCTGCCTGTTGGCTACCACGGACGCGCCTCCAGCATCATCCCCAGCGGCCAGCCAGTGGTCCGGCCCAACGGCCAGACCAAAGCGCCCGAGCACGACGCCCCCCGCCTGGGGCCTACCCAGCGGCTGGACTATGAACTGGAATTGGCCGTGGTCATGGCGCAAGCCAACGCGCTGGGCACACCGGTGACGATGGCCGAGGCCGAGGATCATGTTTTTGGCCTTAGCTTGTTCAACGACTGGAGCGCGCGTGATGTTCAAGGCTGGGAGTACCAGCCGCTCGGCCCTTTTTTGGCTAAAAGCTTTGCCAGCACGCTGTCGCCGTGGTTGGTCACACTGGACGCGCTTGCACCATTTCGGCGGCCGTTTGAGCGCCCGTCTGGCGATCCGCAGCCGCTGGCGTACTTGCACTCCGACGCCAACACGGCGGCAGGCGGGTTCGACATCGCACTGGAGGTCTGGCTGCAAACGGCCGCCATGACAGCAGCCGGCCAGGCGGGCGACTGTGTGTCGCGCTCGAACTACCGCGATGCCTACTGGACGGTGGCGCAGCTGGTGGCCCACCACACGGTCAATGGCTGCAATTTACGCCCGGGCGATGTGCTGGGCACCGGCACCCTGTCAGGGCCGGCACCGGCGCAGGCGGGCTGTTTGATGGAGTTGGGCGCAAACGGCACACAGCCCTTGCAGCTGTCCAACGGCCAAACCCGGGCCTGGCTGCAAGACGGCGACACTGTGACATTGCGTGCCAGCGCCCACAAGCCCGGTTTTCGGCGCATTGGGTTCGGCGAATGCTGCGCCACGGTACTGCCAGCCTTGGTTTTGCGTTGATTTCGCGTTGGCACTGCGCCACCACTGGGCTGACGGCCGGGGGACTCGCAAGCGCTACCATGGCCGGCTCACCACTGCAAAAACGACTGGGTTATGGCTATTGCTGCACTCGACAAACTCGACCGGCTGATTTTGCGCCGGCTGCAAGCGGACGGCCGGGCCACGTTCGACCAGCTGGCCGAGTGCATCGGCCTGTCCCCCAGCGCGGTGTTGCGCCGCGTCAAGCGGCTTGAAGCTAGCGGCGTGATTGAGCGTTACGTAGCGCTGGTCAAACCCGAGGCCGTGGGCTTAGGGCTGACCGCTTATGTCAGTGTCCGGCTCGAAAAAAATACCGAAAGTCACAAGCGCAAGCCGATGGATATCTTCAAAGCCAGCGTTCAGGCGTGGCCTGAAGTCACCGAGTGCGCCGCCTTGACGGGCGAAATGGACTACCTGCTGCGGGTGCTGGTGCAGGACATGGCGCACTACAGCCGCTTCATGATGGACACGCTACTTCAACACCCCAGTGTGCAGGACTGCAAAACCAGCTTTGTGCTGGACCGGGTTAAAACCACCACGGCCGTGCCTGTCTAGCGGCCGCTGACAGGTTAGCGCGGTGTTTGGCGCAGGTGGGTAGTGGGTAGTGGGTAGCCAGTCGGCTAGCGCGGCAGTCGGTTGACCCGAAAAAGCGTAAGTTTTAGGCGTTTTAAGAGTATAGCCCTTGTATTTGTTGTATAGTTTGCTATAAATTAAATAGCATTTTAATCCTGAAACTCGCCTCTTGTTTTGCGTCACAGCGGCGTCACTTATCCGGTGCAGCCTTGCTGTGTTTTCAGAAAGTTTCAGCTCATGCTTTACTACCTTGTCTCTCAACTGTCTGCTTGTCGCCGTCAGGCGCACGCCCTGGCCTTGGCTGCTGTGATTGGCGTGGCAGCCGTGTCGGCGGTAGGTTTTGGCAGTCCAGCGCTGGCGCAGTCCGAGCCCACTATCAACCAAATTTATGACACGGCGCGCGCTGGCAAGGTAGCTGAGGCGCAGGCCATGGTCGAAAAAGTGCTCACAGCGCATCCGCAAAGCGCCAAGGCTCACTTTGTGCAGGCTGAGTTGTTTGCGCGCCAAGGCAATGCGGCGCGGGCTCGGGAAGCTTTGGCCGAGGCCGACAAGCTCGCGCCTGGCTTGTCGTTTGCCAGTGCCGATGCAGTGCAGGCGTTGCGCCGCCAATTGACTGCAAAGCCCGCGGCGACCAGTGGGCTGAGCGACAACAGTGGGGCCCGTAGCAGCACCGCCAATCCAGTGAATTCAGCCAGGCCAGAGCCCATACCGGCCAAGTCGCCTTTCCCACTAGGCCTGGGGCTGGCTCTAGGTGGTGCGGCTATTGGAGCCGCAATTTATTTTGCTCGCCGTACCAAAACGTCGTCAGGGCTCGTCGGCAGTGCGTCGTCCAGCGCCGGCGATAACGTGCCGGCCAATACGTTTCAGCCCAACGCCGCCGCACCAGCGGGCAGTGGTCTGAGCGGGCCGCAGAGCTTTGGCATGGGCACTGCGGGTGCTCGCCCCAGTTACGGTCCAG
>JAYULP010000137.1:0-5344 GCA_043763445.1 Polaromonas sp. | reverse complement strand
AGTGGCGTGTAATTTAATTTCACAGGCCAGCAGCAGCTTTCACGCCGCGCGCTGCGTACTCACCGCTACCATGCGGGCATGCCGACCACGACACCGACCACCACCACCACCACCACCACCATCGCTGAGCTGCAGGTACTGGCCAAGCGGCGGGTTCCCCGCATGTTCTACGACTACGCCGATTCTGGCTCGTGGACAGAGGGAACCTACCGCGCCAATGAAGCGGACTTCCAGAAAATATTGCTGCGCCAGCGGGTGGCGGTCAACATAGAGCATCGCAGCACCCGCACCAGGTTGCTGGGCCAGGACATGGCCATGCCGGTGGCCATTGCGCCCACCGGTATGGCCGGTATGCAGCATGCCGACGGTGAGATTTTGGCCGCCCGTGCTGCCAAAAATTTTGGTGTGGCGTTCACCTTATCGACCATGAGCATTTGCTCGATTGAGGACGTAGCCAAAGAAACCGGACACCACCCGTTTTGGTTTCAGTTGTACTTGATGCGCGACCGCGAGTTTTCAGGCCGGCTGATCGACCGCGCCAAGGCCGCTGGCTGCTCGGCACTGGTGCTGACACTGGACCTGCAAATTCTTGGCCAGCGTCACAAGGACGTGCGCAACGGCTTGTCCACACCGCCCAAACCCACGTTGGCCAATTTGTTCAACCTAGCGACCAAGCCGCGTTGGTGCTGGGGCATGCTGGGCACGCAGCGCCGCCAATTTGGTAACATTTTTGGCCACGTCAAGGGCGTTGAAAACATGGGCTCGCTGGCAGCATGGACAGCCGCGCAGTTCGACCCGGCGCTGAGCTGGGCCGACGTTCAATGGGTTAAAAACCGCTGGGCTGGCAAGTTGATCCTCAAAGGCATTCAGGATGCAGAGGACGCGCAGCTCGCTGTCAACACCGGGGCTGACGCCATTATTGTGTCCAATCACGGCGGCCGTCAGCTCGATGGCGCACCCTCCTCCATCCACGCGCTGCCCGCCATCGTGGACGCCGTCGGCAGCCAAATCGAAGTCCACATGGACGGCGGCATCCGCAGTGGGCAAGACGTGCTCAAAGCGGTTGCGCTGGGCGCTAAGGGCGTCTATATCGGCCGTGCCATGCTGTATGGACTGGGCGCAATGGGGCAAGCGGGTGTGACGCAAGCGCTGCAAATCATCCACAAAGAGCTTGACTTGACAATGGCCTTTTGCGGCCGCACGGACATCAACACAGTGAACAAAGACATCTTGCTGCCGGGCACCTACCCGGTGGCGGCTACTCGGCCTGCAAATTAAGTTATGGGCCAAGCGAGCTGGGCGAGCCACAGCGCGCTGGCAACACCGCCTTGATTCAGGGTGATGGCGAGTGAGCTTGGCGCTAGCGCTGCGTTTGCCCTGAGCTTGCTCAAGCCTTTGCGGCGCAAGCAAGCCCTTGGACATGCTCAACGCGAACAACAAAGCAATTGTTCCGGCACTGAGGTTCCGGCGCTGCGCTGGCTCAATAAAGCCACGGCTTTAAGGCGGGTCTGCATCAAAAATACCTGCCAAGCAACATGTCTGGCAGGCCTTGAACGCACTGGCCAAGTAGCGCGTGGCCAGCAGTGCAGCGGCTCAGATACCGGTGGGCTCAGCGGTATCGTCAGCCGCCAGCGTCAGGGCGTTGACGTCACGCGGCTCGCCCGAATCGCTGGTCAAGCCGCCGATCAAATCTTGCACATACGCCGTCAAGCTCGCTACCGACTCCGCAATGGTAGGGGCTGGCAGCGAGCTGAGCGACTCGCCACTGCCGCCGCAACCGGTGAGCACGGCCGCCGCAAATGCGGCGGACAAAAGCAGTTTCAGTTTGGTTTTCATGGTGTGTCTTTCAGTGGCGATTACTTCACGCCGGTGGTGCCGGGCAGCGGGGTGTTGAGGTACGGAAACGTCGCCTGAAAGTCAGCCGCTTGGTAGCGCACCCCGTCAACAAACGGCACTGTGCCTGCCGGCGCGTCACCGGGTTTACAGCCCACTTTGAGGGCATCGCCCGCACCCGTGGCCACGCACACAGCGCCCATCACTGCGCGCAGCGAAATGTCCACCACATCGTCCGTTAAGCGGCGCCCGTTCGGGTAGCCAGCGTTGTCGCCTGCCAACACGCCAAGCGGGCTTTGCGTGGCCACTGGGGTAGCGGCAATGCCGGTATTCAAACGCAGCATTTCAGACAGCGGCCCGCCCAAGGGCGTAGCGCCGACGGTGGCGCCGGTGTAGTTGGCCGGACGGTTAACGCCGGGAACGCCGGTCAAAAACACCGTCATCAAGTCAGTCCGCGGGAAGTTGGTTGGCGCTTTGGTGCCAAACAGTTTTTCCAGCAGGGCCGGCAACGTCGGGTTGGTCACATAGTCGGCAAAGTTCGCTGCGTCATTGATGGGCTTGGACGCATTGAATTTGTCTTTGTCTTTCAGACCAATGACCACCTCATTGACCAGCGGTGAGCCTAAGCGGGACACCTGCGTCCAAGCGCCGCCGACTTTTTCATGGTTTTGCAAGCCAGCGCCAGGCGCGCCGTTGAGCAGCCTGGCTTGGCGCAAGCTGGCGGTGGTCCAGCCGCCAATGACCGGGTCTTTGGTGCTGGCATTTACCAGGCAGGACGTTGGCACTTCGAGCGCCAATGAGGTGACGTTTTTGTAGGCCAGCTCATTGAACGGCGTGTTGTTGAGTGCCGCCGCGTTGTTTTCGTCGGTAATGACGGCCGGGTTGGCGTTGACCAGGTCAAAAATCACGCCAAGATTGACGGCAAACGCTTCTTTGCGCTGGCCAACAAAGACACGCCCAGGGCTCGCGCAGCCAGGAATATTGATAGCCTGGATTTTGGCGTTGGCGTAGGCGGCGTAACCGTTCGGGAAGGTTTTGGTGCCAATGTTGTCGACTGGCTTGCTGAACGTGGTGCCGCCTGCGGCGTTAGTCACCGCCATAGCCTTGCCCTGGCGGCGGTCGCCGGTGACCATCGTCAGCGTGAAGTTCTCGGTGTAGGCTAAGTTGGCGTCGACCGAGCCATCGCCCGCTTGGCGCAAGGCGATAGCGACTTTTTTGGTGCTGCCTGCTGGGCCAACATTCAGGGAAATGCCGTTACCGCCGTCGGCTACTGTGTTGTTGAAGCGAAACTGAAAAGTGATGTCTTCTTTGCCGCTGCCCGAGTTGCTGACGTGAATTTCATACAGCGCGTTAGGGTCCATTGAAAAGTAGTTAGGCCCGCCATAGGCGTCTTGCAGCGGCACATAGTTGGCAATCAAGGTGACGTTGCCAGCTTTTCCGGCTTCGTAGCTGTTGAACATGTAGAAGTCGGTGCCGTCAACCTTCGGGCTGTTGGTGATGCCGGGGGCTTCACGGTGGCTGGACGCCAGCGCGCTGCTTGCCGCAACAACAAGCAGGCAGGCCTTGGCCAGTGTGGCTAGTTTCATCTTCATGGTGATCTCCGGTTGGGATGGGCTCAATTAAGCCAAGTGGGGTTTGGGCTACAGCACAGGCTGCCCCCAAGGTGTTACGCGGGAAATATCGCGCTGGATTCAACTAAAAAAATGAATCTGCGTCATCTTATGAAGCGGCTGGACACAAACTTTTGAACTGCGACAGCTGCCCACAGTGACAAGCCCAAACCACTTACAGGGCAAACCCTGCTTTGGGGACTTTTTTAGGCGCTGGCATTGACGCTCTAGACAAGGCTCAAGTAACCAATAATGAGGCTATGCAACGATTCACCATCTCACTTGACGACACGTTAGCCGGCCAGTTTGACGCCCTCACAGCGGCCGCTGGGTATGTCAGCCGCTCTGAAGCGGTGCGCGACCTGATCCGGCTGCGCCTTGACCGTGACCAATTGCAGGCAAGCCGCGCCGCTTGGTGCGTAGCTACCGTGAGCTTTGTGTACGACCACCATGACCGCACGGTATGCGAGCGGGTGCAGTCGCTGCAGCATGGGCACCATGAACTGGTGGTCACCAGTTTGCACCATCACCTAGACCACGACCACTGTCTGGAGACGGTGGTGTTGCGTGGCCAGACCCCGCAGGTCAACGCCTTGTCACAGCAGCTGATAGCGCTGCGGGGGGTGCGGCACGGCAGCGTTCACCAGCTACCGCTGGACCAAAGTGAGGCGCACATACATTTGCCACTCCAAAAGTCAGCCGCTGCACCGCCTGATGCCCAGCCCGCGCTGGAGCCGCCTCACCAGCACCGGCATCTGCGCCCGCTTAGCTGAGCCGTGTGGCAAGCCAAAACACGGGCGGCGCGTGAGCTAGCGTCTGCGGGCTTAAAAGTTGGCCACCAAGGTCAGGCGAAAGTTGCGCGACTCGATGGGGTGAAAGTGAATGTCAGTGGTTGGCGAGGCTTCTACTTTGAGACGGGAGTCGTAGTAGTAATCAACTGCTGAGGCAGCGCGGTTGGTTAGGTTGAAGCCTTCGAGCTCGATTTTGAGCTTCGGGTTGAACTTGTAGCCAATACGGCCGTTGAGCGTTGCGCTGGCCCGCGACCGTGCCGAGTTGTCTTCAATCAGCGGGCGTGGCCCAAAGTAGCGCAGCTGCAAGGCACCAAAATACGGGCCTAAGTGGTCCACTGACAAGGCCACTGACGCTACCCCCTCCACCGCGCCGGCTATGCGGTTGCCCACCGGCTCAAAACCTCGGTATCGGGCCCTGGCAAAAGCAATGTCAGCGTCAATCGTCAGCCAGCGGGCAGCTTTGTAGTAGTTAGAAAACTCGAACCCGGTGCGGCGGCTGGCGCGGCCAGCTTCGGTTGTGCCCGCGTCGCCGGCAAACGTCAACTCGGAGTCAAAGTCCAGCCGGTACACCGAAAAAGCGCTTTGCAAACCCGCAATTGCCTCGGTTCTTACCCCAAACTCCAGCCCTTTGGAGCGCACCAACGGCGCCACCTTGTCAGCCGCTGCGCCAGTTTTGGGCTCTACCTTGAGCGTAGTGCCGCGCGCGTCGTTGCTGTGAAAGCCGTAGCCGGCACTGGCGTAGAACTCAGTTTTGCTAAAAGGGCCAAAAATCAAATTGAGTTTGGGGCTGACTTTACTGGCCGAGGTGGCGCCAGAGTTGGCGGCGTTGTCGCTGTCCACCGCAAAGTGAAAATTGTCGGCCCGTAGCCCCGCGACCGAGCGCACGCTGGCGCTCCAGCGAGTGGTGTTTTCACCGTACAGGCCTAGGCTGCGCTCGCGGATGTGGTCAGCGCGGGTGCTCGAGACAAACTGCCGCGCCACGGTATTGGTCAGCGCGTTGGCGATGCTGTCGTTTTGAAACTGTGCGCCCAGCGTGAACTCGGACTCGCGGCCCATCAGCTCGGTGCGGTAAGTTTGGCTGGCATTTACGCCAGTGGTGGTGCGCCGGTC